>DQVD01000009.1 GCA_015661935.1 Desulfocapsa sulfexigens
ATCAAGTGCCTTGCATGCCGCTGTTAGTTCGTCTTGAGTTTTTGCATAAATAATCTTCTCAACCATGGCATCAACAACAGGATCTTTTATTCCGGCAAGATTCTTTGATCCTTTTCGATCAGCGGATTCGGAATGCCAATAATTTTTCTGTTCATTACCTGGTGAAAGGGACTGCCCATAGACATAAACAATCATATCATAATCAAAATTATGTACCCTGTCGGTGTACAATGCCGGATCTATTGTGCGGTAATCAACTTTCATTCCAAGCTTCTTTAAGTTATTGACATAAGGTGCCATTACACGCTCAATGGATGGTGACACAAGTAAAATTTCAAATTGAAAAGACTTTCCTTCACTGTTCTGGAGCATACCATTTTTGATTTTCCAACCAGCATCCTGTAAAAGTTTTCGTGCCTTTCGAAGGTTGCTTCTCATACCGCCTTTACCATTTGAGTCGGGTGGCGTAAGAGGAGTAGTAAATATTTCCTGAGGAAGTGTGCTGCGAAAAGGTTCCAGGTAGGAGAGCTCAAGTCCTTGGGGAATACCGGTAGCCGCAAGGTGTGAATTATTGAAATAGGAGCTGCTTCTGGTATATTGATTATAAAAGAGCGATTTATTCACCCACTGGAAATCAAATGCCAACCCCATTGCTTGACGAACACGCAAATCCTGAAAAATCGGTCTGCGGGTATTCATCAAAAAACCCTGCATTCCAGCATTGTTCTGATGAGGATAACGTTTTTTTATAAGTGAGCCATCTTCAAAACGCTTCCCCACCATGTCTCTTGCCCACTGTTTGGCAATATTCACCATCATAACATCAAACTCACCAGCCTTGAAAGCCTCAACGGCAACTATCTGATCCTTATAATAATTGACCACTATTGAGTCAAAATTATACATCCCTTTACGAACGGGATGATCTTTTGCCCAATATTCAGGGTTCCTGGTGTAGGTGATGGATTTTCCCGGATTTATAGCACTTACTATATATGGTCCGGATCCAATGGGAGCTGACATTTTATTCCCATTTTCATTTTCTGAAAACGAATGGTCTTTATAAAAATTCCTTGAGAGGAAAGGAAGTTGGGCCGCAATCATATGTAATTCCCTGTTTACACGACTGAATACAAATTGAACACGATGTGCATCCAGGACTTTAGCCTCCTTAATATCCTGATAATAAAAAGGATAGAACGGATGGACTTTATCACTTTTAAAGGTGTTCAGGGAAAACTCAACATCTTCAGGAGTTACGAGACTACCATCGGAAAACCTGGCTTTTTCATCAATGGTAAAGATCATGGAAAGCTTATCAGAAGCAAGCTCTATATCACTTGCAATCAATCCATATCCTGCAAAAGGCTCATCCAGACTTCCAACTGCCAGTGGCTCAAAAACAAACATTTCAAGCCCAAATGGTGCAGTTCCCTTTAGGGTGAAGGGGTTCATTTTATCAAAACTTCCAATGTCATGGAGTAAAAGTTTGCCGCCTTTTTTAGCTTGATCGGAGACATACTCAAATTGTTTGAAGTCTGATTTGTATTTAAGATTTTCATCAATGGAAATACCGTGGGCAGCCCATAGCCCGGACGCGCTTCCGATAAAAAAACAAAATGTTATAAAAAATAAAAGACCAGATCTCATATACTAATTCTCCAGCAACTATTATGAACAAGTAAGAATAAGAATACCAACAGGGTATCCTAGAATAGATTATATTCTGGCAAGAGTATCATTTTTAAGGTAATATGTCAGGTTTTCTTGCAAATTTTGCACAGTTTGGTGCTTAATTTTTCTTATTTTTTTACCAAGGAGTTACGATTATGGGACAAAGCATTACCCAGAAAATATTTAAGAGTCACCTGAGGGATACTCCAACCCCTGAAAACATGGTGCTTGATCTTGATGTTGTGCTCTGTCATGAAATCACCACCCCCATTGCCATTATGGATTTATTGGAAAAAGGAATGGATAGGGTTTTTGATCCCGGCAAAATTAAAGCAGTTATAGACCACGTTACACCAGCCAAGGATTCAAAAACAGCGGCACAGGGAAAAATCATGCGTGACTGGGCTAAACGTCACAATATCAAAGACTTCTTTGATGTCGGAGAGAATGGTGTCTGCCATGCGCTCTTCCCTGAAAAAGGCTTTATTCGTCCTGGTTACACCGTTATCATGGGAGACTCGCACACTTGTACCCATGGTGCTTTTGGTGCCTTTGCAGCCGGTGTTGGTACCACTGACCTTGAGGTCGGAATTTTAAAAGGAGTGTGTACGTTCCGTACTCCTGTTTCAATGAAAGTAGAGATTAAGGGTTCGTTACAAACTGGTGTTTCAGCAAAAGACGTTATCCTCGCAATCATTAAAAAGCTCACGGTAAACGGTGCCACAGACAGGGTCATTGAATTTGTAGGCCCTCTTGTTGATTCCATGAATATGGCCGCCCGTATGACACTTTGCAACATGGCCGTTGAAGCTGGCGCTACGAGTGGCTTATGCCTTCCCGACCGTGTAACAGCTGAGTATCTCTGGCCATTTATAAAAGATGAATACACAACAATCGATGCTGCTGTTGCAGATTTCACAAAATGGCATTCAGATTCTGATGCCGAATATGTTGAAGTAATCGAGTTTGATGTTTCAGATCTGCTCCCTCAGGTTACCCATGGTTATAAACCTGATCATGTAAAAGATATACCTGAGATGGAAGGTACTCCTGTTGATCAAATCTATATCGGTTCCTGTACAAATGGCCGTATCGAGGACTTACGGGAATCTGCCAATATCCTTAAAGGAAAAAAACTCGCAGCAGGCGTCAGAGGTATTGTTACACCGGCAACGCCAACCATTTATTCTCAGGCCTTGGATGAAGGTCTCATTAAAATTTTTATGGATTCAGGTTTTTGTGTATTAAATCCAACCTGTGGAGCATGCCTTGGGATGAGTTCAGGAGTGTTGGCAGAAAATGAAGTTTGCGCGTCAACTACAAATAGAAATTTTAACGGCAGGATGGGGAAAGGCGGCATGGTTCATCTTATGAGTCCAGCTTCTGCTGCGGCGGCTGCTATTACCGGGACCATCACTGATCCTAGGAAATTTCTCGTTTAATCGTTACGTTTAATCAAGAGGTATACTCAATGAAAACTTTTGGAGGACCAGCGGTCCTGCTTGATAGAAGTGATATAAACACTGATGAGATAATTCCAGCAAAATATCTAACAGAAATCACTAAAATCGCATTAAAGCCACATTTGCTTGAAGATCTGTTGCTGGATGGTAAACCGTTTGACAGCCACTCCAAAGCCATGGAAGAGGCTAGCGTTGTGATAACCAGAGAAAATTTTGGTTGTGGCTCCTCGCGTGAACACGCCGTCTGGGCTTTTGAAGTAAATGATATAAACGTTGTTGTAGCAAGCAGTTTTGCACGAATTTTCAGGCAAAATATGTTCAACTGCGGAATCCTTGCCATGGAGTTAAGTGAACAGGATATTGATACTATCTTTTCAATGTCCGGTGATATCACGCTTGCTGTGGATATGGAAAATGAAAGAGTTACCGTAAGTTCAAATGATAAAGGACAAGATGATTTTGAATGTTCTTTTTCCCTTAATGCTTACGATAAGAGTCTTGTGAGCGCCGGTGGCTGGCTGGCGTATGCAGATGCTAATTATTGACAAGAAAGAAAAGCAGTTCACTGGGTCAGTGCCTTAGGAACGGGGACGAAATAACTTCCCCATCTATGTAATCTCAGCTTCAGGCCATCTTTGAGTGATCTGGAGAACGTCAGAAAATTTCATTGAAAAAAACAGGAAATTGTTCTGTAAGGCACTAAAAGAAATCCCCTTATTCCCACGCAGGAGCGCGGGAATGAATACAAAAAAGGTTTTGATGTAGCTACATCAAAA
>DQVD01000274.1 GCA_015661935.1 Desulfocapsa sulfexigens
CATGAGGGGCACTATACACTATCTGTTTTTTACAAATGTGACTCAGGTCACATTTGTAAAAAAAAAATAAAAATACTATTGTGCAGAAGAGGAAAACGCAGGATTAAACAGGATACAACGTTGAATTTCTTGACATTATTTCACACTGAATACTTGAAAAAAAAATTACCGGCCACCTTGAAAAATTGCCTTTCCGCCCGATCTCTGCGTCACAGGAAAATGAAAAATGCTCACATATGACTAACCCTGTTCAGGAAGAACGGCAGTTCACTGGATAAGTGCCTTATCAGAAAATTCCTTTGAAAAAAAACAGGAAATTGTTCTGTAAGATACTAAAATCCACAACTTGACAGAGCCCCTGCTATCACTATTGTATGAGTCTGTTATAGGGGAAGATTCAATTCAAGGAGATCTAAAATGACAAGTATGATAAAAACGGGCATGCTCATGGCTGCCCTCACAGCAGTTTTCATGGTGGCAGGTCAAGCACTTGGCGGAAGCAATGGAATGGTTATTGCGCTCGTCATGGCAGTTGGTATGAACTTTTTTGCCTACTGGTTCAGCGACAAAATGGTACTCAAAATGAGTGGAGCAAGGGAAGCCACACAGGCTGAAGCCCCGGAACTGCACCAGATGGTGGCCCAACTTGCACAGCGTGCAAACCTGCCCATGCCAAAGGTTTATATCATCCACAAAGACGCACCAAACGCCTTTGCAACGGGAAGAAATCCCAATCATGCAGCCGTAGCGGTCACCACCGGACTTACAAACATTCTTAAAAAAGATGAGCTTGAAGGGGTGCTGGCCCACGAACTTGCACATATAAAAAATCGTGACATCTTAATCAGCACTGTTGCAGCCACGATGGCAGGAGCCATCAGTACCATGGCATCCATGGCCCAGTGGGCCATGATTTTTGGTGGTGGCCGATCGAATGACGAAAATGGAGGTGGAGAGATTATAGGCAACATTGTGATGATGATCCTGGCACCAATTGGTGCTTCCCTTATCCAGATGGCAATATCGAGAAGCCGTGAGTATCAGGCGGATGCCACGGGAGCAGCAATTTGCGGGCACCCTCAGTCTCTGGCCTCTGCCCTACAGCAACTGGAAATCTACAACAGACAACGCCCCATGAATGTGAATCCGGCCACTGCCCAGATGTATATTGTAAACCCTTTAAGTGGTGGGCAACTGGCAAATCTCTTCTCAACCCACCCCCCCATGCAGGAACGAATCAAACGACTGGGCGCGCTTACTCTGGCCAATCGCTCAGCATAACAAGTCCAAAATACCAGGAATATACCGGGATAATCCAGCACACATGATGCTGGATTATCTTTTGTTCATACCTGAGCAAATTCTCTATTTGCTTTTTATCAGTCCCGGACGATATACTATTAATAATCAGTGGATCAATTTGCGTCCTCAAAAAATAAACAAAAGAAAAATTATTAACTTATTGATTTCACGCTTGTTTCCTATTGATTCTTCAAAAAAAAGTACGGCCCTCGTCAACTCCAGGAGAGCAGCAAAGCATGATAAATCATCAACGCTCAAATATTTTCAACCAGGTTGACTCCCTCCCCTCTCTTCCCGCAACTGTGTCTAAGGTTATGACAGTCACAGCTGATCCTGAAAGCTCTGCAGATGACCTCGTACATGCAATCCTCCCGGATCAGGCAATGTGTGCGACCATCCTCAAAATCGCCAACTCTGCATTTTTTGGTATTCCACACAATGTTGCCACCATGGAAAAAGCCGTTAATGTCCTGGGATTTAATGAAGTGCATAATATTATTTTGGGAAAAGCTGTTTTTAACTCATTTAAAAAAATCAATGCACAAAACAGGCATGCCATCAACAATTTCTGGTACCACTCCTTTGCCTGTGGTCTGGCCGCAAAAATTCTTGCAGGAGATCTGGGATTGTCTGCAAGCACACTCTTTATAGCAGGCCTCATCCATGATATTGGTAAACTCGCATTTTTCATTGCCACTCCTGATGAGTATCTTTCGATTCTCACTCTTGAGAAAACCGGCCAAATCAATTGTCATCACCTGGAGCAGGACACCTTTGGCATAGACCACGGGGAGGTGGGATTACGGCTTCTGACACGCTGGTTATTTCCTGAGTGCCTAGTGAATGCTGTGGGCTTCCACCACGAACCGGAAAAGTGCAGCAGCCATCCCAAACAGGCCATTGTTATCCAGCTCAGTGATGCACTAAGTATTCTTGTAAAAACAGAAGATGATAAAAACAGCCTGCTTTCACAAATCTCCACATTTTTACCGGGATGCAGTAAGCTCTGGCAGCAATATGGAATTGAGATCAGCGAAGAAAATTTACAGAAATGGATGGATTCCTTAAAGACAAGCCTTGAAAAAGACAGTGCTATTCTCAGTATTTTCACCTCCTGACATTTGCAATTAAAGGTTTTAGTGCCTTACAGAACAATTACCCCATTTTCGTTCATTTTGACTTCGTCGCATGGCTTACTATGGCGCCAAAGTCCAAATGAACG
>DQVD01000245.1 GCA_015661935.1 Desulfocapsa sulfexigens
GTTCAGAATCTGTATGAGCATCCCACCTGAATGTTTCCGGCTCATGTCCCTTTTGGTGCAGGACCAGCCCAATGGTCTGCGTCTGCGCGGAAACGGGCTCAACAACCAGGTGGATAACAAAAATCCGTGAAATATTTGCCGGGAAAAGATCAGTTTTCCCGACTCTCTTGTCCGTTCCTCCCAGTAGTATTGTATTATGACGCAGGGCTGTCATTGCACTCTGCAGGTGGTGCTTTTGTTTAGCAGTAAAAACAGTTGCGTAATCCGTAAAATCAATTTCCTGCTGCAGAGTCCTGATGCCGCAGGAACGGAGCTTTAGTAACGCATCACGGCTAATTCCCGGGATAAACTGAATATCTTCTTCATCTATTGCCTGCTCATAACAGCAGCTGAATGCGGAACAACCGCAACAGTGTCGTTTAATTTGCCAGAAGCTTTTCCACGGCGGACAACTGAGCACATGTTTTATATTTGTCAGCACCGCCTCCATGGATGCCAGATAGGGGGCAAGATCAAAAATGTGTCGTCTGGCCAGTTCGTCATCACCGGAAGGGGTTAGAATAAAGCCGCTGTCAGCCACATGACATTGTACAAGTTTCTGTTGTTTCAGTATCCATGCGTAAAAAGCCACCTGCCATTTTTGATAATAACGGGGTTCTGTGCTGCTTTTAATATCGCCAACTCGCAAGAATAGAGACTTTTTATTCCTGTCGGTGCGCAGTTGAATCAGATCAGGAATACCAATAGCGGATAATGGAAGCTCTTTATGTTCTGGCAGAGAAATGGCGGAGTAAAGGTGCAGGACTGGATGTACAATATACCCTTCGCTGATATCTTTTTTGCTTTCCTTTTCCCTTGTAAGTTGTTGCAAAAATTCCACTGTTTCTCTGAAACGTTCATCGAGCGATCGCATATCATTGTTTGCGGTCTGTGCAGGAATACTTTTCCGGATTTTTCCCCTGCTATGTAAATGTTTGATGATCTTTTCTTCAAAAGCGATCCCTTTGGCAATCCGCAGGGCAGAAACAGAATCTGTTTTTGTTTCTTTTGGGCTGCCTCGTTCTCCCTGCAGTTGATAAAACTGCAGGCACAACCAGCGGTGACATTGTTGATGACGAAAATATTCACCAACGAGAGTTCCACTCAGAGCTTTTGCCTGAAAAATTCCATCAGGATGAAAGAGCGGTGGAGATTTGTGCGGATGCGATGTTTTTTCCAGCTCCAATAATGATTCAGACTGGCTGGGAATTTCCCGCATAACTTTAACCGGAGCCAGTGCACTTTTCAGGTTGAGATTTGCAGGATCACCTTCTACAATGGCAGATTTGCCTGTTTTACAGAGAGTAAAAAAGTCAAGTAGTCGGCTATCCTGAATAAAACCGGTGAGTTCAAGGCAAAGTAATTCCACCGGCAGGGTAATACAAAAAGTATTCATGGAATACATTGCTGCCATCATCTTAAAATGACATCTGATCCATGAAGCGAAGTCTCCTGCAGTGAGCGGCAGGTTCAATTTTTCAAATCGTATCTGTCTGGAGCAGGTCAGGCCCATTTCATCTGACTGTACTGCTGTCCGGTCAGCCAATTCTGCGAAATATTCTTTAGCTGCTGTTGCCAGAATAAGATTTCCCATTGCTCCGATGAATGTACGATACTGATATAATCCGTTTGGCAAACGAACCACTGCAATGGTATTATCAAGGATTACAGCACGACTATCTATCTCAAACTCCTGGCGCAACAGTGCCCGGGTGCGGGAAAAGAGTCCCGCTATCTCTCCATTTCCCTGCTGTTCCCCGGTTTGATCCTTGAGCACCATCTGCATGGCCTGAGCCACTTCACAGGTAACATGACCTCCTTTTCCCAACCATACAAGGTCTTTGTTATCCACATTCCTGCACGGTTCCGCTACCACCCGTTTGCTTTTGTCCTCATCAATCCATAATATTTTCAAGCGTCTGCCGGCCAGCAGGACACGATCACCAGGTTCAAGCTGTTTCACCACAGATTTTGGGATATCTGCAACTGACTCCTTTTCCACCAGCAGCTGATACTGGTCTTCATTTTCCGGGAAATTACTCCATATACTATACTCCAGCAGAGCCTTCCAATAGTGATAGCCACCCTGGAACAAGCCTTTGTGGGAACTTTTTTTCAGCCAGTTTTTTGCAAGCAATGCAGAGAAGATTTGTTCTATTTCCGACTCGTTCCCGCCATGCAGATGAGTAGTGAAAAGATCTTTCAGGGCAGCAAGGGAGAGTTGTTTTTTTTCATACAGACAGGAGATAAATTGCTGGCTGAGCACGCTGGGCATTTTCCCTGACAGGGCAGATTCCACCCGTCCTTCTCCAGCCAGACGCACCAGAGCCAGAAAACGCAGCAACTGCACTCCAGCCAGCTCACCCCGGCAAATCCCCCAGAAATGGATGGTGTTACGGCGACGGTTGGCACGACCAATGCGCTGCAAAAACGCGGAAACAGAATCCGGTGGTTCAAAGAGAAGCACAGCATCCACATCACCCACATCTATGCCAAGCTCAAGGGTGCTGGTGGCAATACATACCGCGCGTGACTGATTGCGAAATTTATGTTCCACCATCTGTCGTTCCCTGGTATTGAGGTTGGAGTAATGGAGCAGAACATTTCCCTTAAAGGCTCCCTGTCTGTTTAATAATCCGAAAATCTTATCGCAGCGTCCGCGGCTGTTGGCAAAGATCAGAATCTTATTATATTTCCATTCAACAGACAGATCAGAGAACAGGCTGATGAGTTCATCTTCATCATTTTTCAGATGGATCAGGCGGGGATGAATCTCACGGGAGACATTTTCTGAAAGGAGAATATAATCCGCTTGAAATCCAAAAAAGCTGTACACTTCATCAGGGTCGGCAATGGTGGCAGAGATGGCAATTTTCTGTAATGGTTTTCTGGTTCGACGCTGCAGTCGATGCATGAGCCAGAATAATTGCTGCCCGCGATACTGGTGGACAAAGGGATGCACCTCATCAATGATGATGGTTTGAACGCGAAGGATAAAAGCCTTTAAATCCGCATTTCCACTTCCAAGCATCACATCCAGTGATTCCGGGGTGGTGAGAATAATGTCAGGCCGGCCGCCACCGCCGGTTTTCATGTCCCCGGTTCGGATGGCCAGATGAATTCCCAGCCGCTCCTTCAATATATTGGCAAAGCGTCGTCTGATATCAAAAGCCAATGCTCTTGTGGGGACAATATACAGGGCGCTTTTTTCCCTGCCTGAGGCAATGATTTCTTCCAGACACGGCGCGAGCACAGCCTCGGTTTTTCCCGAACCGGTTGCTGACTGAATAATGAGATCCCGACCCGAAAGAATTGGTTCAATGGCCTGTTGCTGTATCCTGTGCAGGCCGA
>DQVD01000377.1 GCA_015661935.1 Desulfocapsa sulfexigens
AGAATATTCTGCTTCCCTATCTACAAACCGCATTTTTAAGGATTAAGTCAATTTTTCAAATATCTGTTCAACAAATATTTCAGGAGAGAACAATGAACAAAAAAGATTAAGTACACTCCCCCACCAGAAGACATTGACAAAGTCATCGGTGTGGCCCCAAAAGACGTCCAAGACTACCTATGGACAATTAGGGAAACAATGGGTCGAGTGAGCGAGATCAATCGGCTTCAATGGACAGATGTGAATTTGCAGGATAGATACATTACCCTGTACACAAAAAAGAAAAGAGGAGGTCACTTAGCACCCGACGAATCTGGAAGACCGAAAAGCTTTATTCCATATTAATGGAAAAAGCGGCCAGCCGGATTGACAAACATCCCTGGGTTTTCTGGCATCGGTATTTCAGCAGAAAAAGTGACTGCTGGAAAGAAGGCCCATTTAAAAACAGAAAACGGATAATGAAAACCCTATGCGCAAAAGCTGGTGTTCAGTATTTCAGGTATCATGCACTTCGCCATGCCGGTGCTTCACTGATGGATAACATCAACACACCCATCGGGACTATCCAGAAAATCCTTGGTCACGAAAACCGCAGGACAACCGAAATTTACCTGCATAGTTTAACGAAACTGAGAAGCAGGCAATACGCAATTATGAGGCTGCAAGGCAAAATCCACACACGGAGTCTCACACAACAAAAAAGGCACTCAACCCGATTACGAGCTAAGTGCCTTAAGTTATTGGTACACTAGGCAGGATTCGAACCTGCGACCCCCTGATTCGTAGTCAGGTACTCTATCCAGCTGAGCTACTAGTGCATACGAAGAGCATTATATACCCTAGTTCAATTATTTCCTCAAGGCTGTTTTTTGCCTTTATTCTCTTTTTCCTGCTTATGACAAATAATTTCATGATCAGCAGGCTTGAGAGTGGGGTCAGCCACAATAATAATATCGATTTTATTCCGGGATTCCATGTCGCTAATCTCGTTTCGTTTATTATTAAGGAGGTACTGAGCCACATCCAATGGAAAATGACATTCCACCTTAACCACTTCTTTTCTGCTGGCTCCCGTCTGGATACGTCGCAGATAAAAAAGAGCCAGAGTCTCAACAGACCGCACAATACCGCGCCCTTTGCAATGCTCACACACTCTATAATTACTGGTCTCAATCGGCGCACCGAGCTTTTGTCTGGAAATCTGCATAAGGCCGAACTTTGAAATCCGGCTGATATCAACCTTAGCTCGATCCCGCTTCATGGCCTTCTTCACCTGACGTTCAACCTCACGGATATTTTTATTGATACGCATATCAATAAAATCCACAACAATTAAGCCTCCAAGATCACGAAGACGCAACTGACGGGCAAGCTCTGTGGCTGCTTCCATATTGGCTTTAAAAATGGATTCCTCAAAGTTTTTCCCCTTACCGGTTGAACCAGAGTTTACATCGATGGCAACCAATGCTTCAGTCGGGTCTATAACAATGGAGCCACCTGAAGGAAGCTGAACCTGAGGCTGATAAATGGACTCAATCTGATCTTCCACATTAAACTGATTGAAAATCGGGCGTGAACCTTTATGCAGCCTTGCTTTCGCACCTTTTTGTTTTGAGGGCAGCATATCAAGAAAATCTTTAACTTTTTCAAGGGCTGCAAGATCATCCACAAGAATCTCTTTAATTTCAGGATCAAAATGTTCGCGCAAAAAGCGCAGAACACAATCGTGATCCTGATATATTCGTCCCACACCTTCCAGCATCTGACCCTTCTTTTTGATCTCTCTCCAGAGTTTTGACAAAGAGCGAACATCTTTGGTGAGGGCAGTCTTGGTAACGTCGATGCTTGCTGTACGGACAATCCATCCCACACCTTCCGGGATATTCAGTGAATCCATGATTTCACGTAACTGCGCTCGCCGTTCATCTCCACTGATTTTTCGGGAAATACCAGAAGAATCAGACCCAGGCATCAAGACCACACCCCGTCCTGGAATGGAGAGGTAAGTGGTCATATTGGCCCCTTTATTCCCCACCTCTTCTTTTACTACCTGTACCAGAACTTCCTGTCCACGCTCAAGCACATCGGTAACCCGGAGTTTTTTCCACTGACGCTGTTCGATATAACGTTTATTTTCTTCGCTTATCTCCTGCCTATAATATTCAGGATGAATCTCGTTGAAAGGAAGAAAACCGTTTTTATCGGTGCCATAATCCACAAAGGCAGCCTGGAGATTACTCTCAATGGCTACAATTCGTGCTTTATAAATATTATTTTTGGTCTGCTTTGAAGAAACGGTGGAAACATGGATGGATTCCAGACGGCCATCTGCAAGGAGAGCCAGACGACATTCTTCAGGCTCCTCTGCATTGATCAGGAGTTTTAAGTTTTGTGGTTTTTCCTGGGGAACTTGTTTTTTTACAGGAGGCTGCGGCTGTTTCTCTTTTTCAGGACTCTTTGCTTTTTGATTACTCATGCCACGGGGCCTTGACGGTTTCCGTTGCGGTTTCTTTTCCTCAGG
>DQVD01000130.1 GCA_015661935.1 Desulfocapsa sulfexigens
CTTCGTCGTTGTAGTAATAGTTACATAGTGCTGCTATGCGCTTATTACCACAACGACGAAGACAAACGAAAATTCGGCGCGTTATTGGGATAATTATCTCTTTCCATCTCCCTTATTTGGTATTATATGCGATTTTGAGGACATGTTGTGCAGCAATGGGATGAATTAGAAAGACGTGATGGCGCACGTGAACGCAGGGATATTAGTGACAGAAGAATGTCCAGTGAACGTCGCTTTGATTATCGTGAGGCTAATCCACCTGTAAAGCGTTCTCTGAAATCCTGGATACGATCTTTATCCAATTCTCGTTCGGGTGTTGATCGTCGTAAAGGGGTAGATCGTCGGAAGGATAATGACCGTCGTTCCCAGCAGTTGCGATCCATCCTTACCCCCGAGGAACTTGCCGATCTTCTTCGGGAATAAAGATTCACCGCTTGTCACGTTTCAAGAGGTCTTTTCTTTCTTCCCATGTGTCTCATAATTCCTTCCGTTGCATAGATAAACAATCCGCACCAGACCAGCGAAAATCCTATTATTTGTTCTCTTGGGAACGACTCTTCATATACAAAAAGGCCTGTGCATAACTGTAAACTAGGCGCAAGATATTGCACAATACCAAGGGTGGATAGTTGTATTTTCCGGGCAGCGTATCCAAAAAGCAGCAGAGGAAGTGATGTTACCAGGCCAGTGCTGACCAGTAAAAGTCGGCCATTGCTATCCTGCTGAACAAAATCAGACTGTCCCTGGGTTGCCAGAAAGATCAGGACAACAAGTGCCGGGATAAAGAGCAGTGAAGTTTCAAGACAAAGTCCTTCAAGAGAAGGTAGGGATGCAGTTTTACGAAGGAGTCCATAAAGGCCGAAAGTGAGTGCAAGGACAATTGCAATCCAGGGGAACCTGCCATAAGCAAATGTCAGGTAACAGACTCCTGAGAATGCAAAAAGAATGGATAACCATTGAATCTTTCGCAATTGCTCTTTCAGGAAGAAGACACCAAGCAGGACATTGACCAACGGATTTATATAATACCCAAGACTTGATTCAACGATGTAGTTGCTGTTCACTGCCCATATATAAATTAACCAGTTTACAGAGAGTAGCAGTGACGTGAGGACAAAGCGCAGTATTACTTTTTTGTCTTTCAGAACAACAAGAAGTTTGCCGGCTTTTCCCCATAGGATAAGAAGCAATATTGTCGTAGCAGTTGACCATGTTATCCGGTGACAAACGATTTCAATGGGAATGGCTGTTGAAAGAGTTTTCCAGTATAAGGGGAGTAGGCCCCATATTGTAAAAGCCCCAAGTGCAGTAAGAAGGCCCTTATTGTTCTCTGTCATTATTATTACTATCTGTATTGATTGGTTTCTGAACTGGTGGAGGAGGCCAGACATAAATGCCTGATACCTTAGGAGGGAGAACAGCTTTTTTATTATGTCTTACTGAAATTTTCCTTCTGCTTTCCTGGCACCAGTTGGATTTTCTTTTCCCGCCAGAGTATTTTACAGCAAGGTTCTGGTCTAGTAATATAGTTGCGAGATCCTGTCCATCAAATTCAACATCGGCAAGCATTCTGAAGTATTTGCCCCTTGCTATTCGATGGAGGTGTATTGTCTTAGCATTTTTGAGTAGGGAGTAAACTAATTGTTTTGCCTGTTTCGCTTTTTCTTTTTCTGCGGGGCAGCTCTTTTTTTTGAGCTCCGGTGCATCTATTCCGCGCAATCGAATAACCATATTTTCACCAACAATTGCAGGTGTATTGGGAATATTGAAAGTGATTGAATCGCCGTCATGATTTTTTACGAATTGAACATTTTTAAAATTTTCGTATTGTTGAGAGGGGGAGTTAGCGAAGACCGGGAGATAAAGAAGAAGGGTGAAGAATAAGAATATGGTGGTGAAAATAGATGGGAACTTTACCATTAAGTGTTTTTCACCAGTACCAAACCAGTTCAAGTTTTACAAAGTCATCACGGGCAAGACTTGCTGCTGGATCCATGATATCCATATTTATAAAGAACGAAGCATCAAGGTTAATTCGAATTGAATCCCCTAAACGTCGACTGGCCTCAACGGCAATAATGGTGGAGCCGTGATGAATGTCACGAATGACACCAAACAGGATATTTGAATCATCCATATCATTGACAGCAAGCCGCAGACCGGCCATGATATCGTTTTCGTAAATTGTTGGCAGCCAACCATCATCACGATCATCATACACGTATTCTCCTATTAGTCCCAGATCCATCATGGTATCAGCAATACCAACGAGAGTGTATTCAAAACCGAATGTGGTGGCAGCATAGGGTCGGCTCTGACCGATACGATAATATGCTTCGCCTTTAAGCAGCCATTCCCCGGTAACCATTTGAAGATCAAGACCGGTTTGGCCGATCTGTTCATAATACGGATGAAGTATGGGAGGGGAAGTTGGCTTATGAGACAATAATAGAATTGGATCCCTGGCTGTGCCGTTAAAATAGTAGAGGCCCAGATCTGTGTCACCAACTGTTGTGGAATAACGAATTGCAAGATCAGTATGATGTTGTCCGGCAGAACTCTCATAAACTGCCTGGTCTGTGTCCACTGGTAATGGTGTGCGGAAACGACCGTTAACTCCCGGGAATGTACGTTCCCGAAAGCATGGCAAAACAAATGCTTCAACAACACCCCAGTCACGCGGCACTGTGAGGTGCAGCATCGGCTGCCCAAGTTTTTCTTCACCATCCAGTGCCTCAACCTGGTCAGTCTGGTTAATGATATCCACGAGATGAACAAATTCGGTGGCACCCCAGAAGACCCGCCCCAGGCCGATAGAGATTTCCCAGTTGTCGGTAAAATAGAGAGCTTCAGCCAGGCGCAGATCGCCATGGCTTCGTTCCTGATCTTCACTGTCTATACGGTAGAATGCTTCGAGAGAGAGATGAAAGTTATCACGAATCTCATGGTATATTTTAATGTTTCCGGCGCCTGATACGGGTTCGTTTTCTTGATGCGGCCAGGCACCATTCTCAAAAAAAAGAAATCCCTGTATCGAGATTTCACCATCTATTTCAAATGATTGCACATTGCTGGAAAGTAGAAGCAGGAACGCAAGAATAAATGCTCCAGCGGCAGGAAATGTTTTTTGGCGAAGTTTAGCGGACACGTTTTAAACTTGTGGAATTGAAATCCTTATCAGTAAGGCCAGTACGGAATTTGTAATCATTCCAGAGTAAAGTGGTGCTTTTCCCGGTTTGGTGATTCACCATATTCATGCTGTCTGCACGCCAGTATTTATCAAGATACTGTTGGTACCCTTCAATAGTGAGAGTTTTCAGGAGACTCTTCTTCCTGTCATAGAATTCTACTTTTAATAACCTGTACTCTGCTGTGTCTACCCAGGAAATACGTTTGGTATATCCGGAATTCTTTTTATCAACGGGAAAGCTTTCACCGACAAAACAGAGTGTTCCCTGATACTCTTCTTCCCGAAGATGTTTATAGGTGTATTTCTCCACTTCCTGGCTGGCAATATCTTCGTAGGCAAATTCACTTCCCATAAATGATCCCGATTTATTACGGGAGTTAATTCGTTTAACGCGTTTTAAGGCGGGTAGATACAGCCATTGTTCGTCATCTCCTTTTTTATGGGAGAAGGTAAGAAAAGCAGTTCCTTTTACATCACGAGGGGTGTCAAAGATAGAAAGACTTTTGTCTCCATCTCCCGGTACTTCAAGGGTTTTACTACGAATGGTACGTCTACTTTCTTTACCCTGTCTGTTCTTTAGGATCATTGTCATGTTTGCGGTATAATCACCAAAACCTTCGTCACGTTTATCTGCTTCCATGGCAATGGCTAAGCCCTTTTCTTCTGCGGTTTCTGAATAGACAGGAGAAACAAAGAGCAGTGGTGCAAAGAGGAAAGAGGCGGTGAGTGTCTTACTGAAAAAGAGATTCATTGTGTTTTCTCCAGTTTTAAGAGAAGGGTTGGTAAAAAGAAAAAATCGAGAATAATAGCCAAAATAATGGTTATTGTGGTCATAGCTCCCATGTGGGAGTTAATCTGGAAGCCGGAAAAAGAAAGAACTCCAAATCCTCCAACGAGCGCAAGAGTTGTAACCCAGATAGCAGAACCAACGGTTTTGAAAGCATACCTGACAGCATCCTCAGGACTCATGCCATGTTCTTTGCGACCACGTTGATATTTTGAAAGAAAATGAACTGTGTCATCAACCACAATTCCAAGGGTCATGGCAATCATAACTGACACGGCAAGTCCAACCTGTCCAACAAAAATCCCCCATACTCCAAAAGCCATAAAGGCGGGTGTAAGGTTTGGGATAAGGCTTAAAATTCCAAGTTTAAAGTCGCGTAATGCTATAATCATTATAAAGGAAATAAGAATCAAAGCAAGTACGGAGGCTTTCAACATGGAATCAATGTTACGTTTTGAAATGTAGGAGAAAATAATCGAGAGCCCTGAACCATAGGTGATCATTTCCGGTGCGTGGAGTTGCAGCCATTCACGGCCGCGACGTTCAAGATCAAGTATTTTTGAAGTGCCTAGATTTGGAGTGGAAACTGTCATCCGGGTGGCTGATTTATCAACGTTGATACGATTGTTCAGATCAAGTCCAAAGGGCAGACTCATCTCATAAAGAAGTAAGTATTGCGCGGCAAGATCCCGCTGTTCCGGTAATTTATACCAAAGAGGGTCATCACCATGCATGTTCTGGTTAAGGCGCTTCATAATATCTGTAATGGTATATACGTGCCTGACCTCAGGTTGTGCGCGAAACCATTCCGCAAAAGCCGCAACCGTCTGCTGATATTTGGGGTCGTTAATCCCGCCTTCTTCGCCCGAGTCAAGGTTCCAGTCGATGATTTCCAGCCCTGCAAGATGTTCTGCTGAAAAATCAGAGGCAATCCGAAAAGGATAACTATGGTCAAAATACTTTATAAATTCATCATTTAGATAGATTTTGGATATCCCGGAGCTGGTGGCAATGATTAGTACAAGCATAGACCAGAAAATCGGTGTTCGACGTTTAATGACTATATC
>DQVD01000092.1 GCA_015661935.1 Desulfocapsa sulfexigens
CAGCATAACAACGCCTGGAGTGGCTGTCACCTACAGCAAATATTTTTCTATGCATATTTTTAAAAAAGAAATTACTGTGAAGCAGGTTCCAATTCTTCTTCTGCCAGATAGGGAATCAACGATTCCCCGGTGGCAGTTCTCAACGCCTGCCGATTATTGTAAAGGCTAACCAGCGACAAAGCCAAACGTGACTGGGTACGTACCAGATCCCGCTGTACTTCATTAAACCGGGCCAGTGATTCCTGCCCGGCTTTATAGCCTTCCTCCACAAGATCCCTGTTCTGCTCCACAAGTTTTACAGAACCACGCTGAAGCAAAAGTTGTGCCCTTGCCTGCGTAAGTCTGATAATTGCCTGCCGCACTTCGCTTTGTATCCTGTTTTTCTGCTGATCAAGTGTTCGTGCGACTTCTCGTCTGTAGGCCTTTGCCTCAGCCACCCTGGCCTGGTCTCCTCCACCCCGGAAAAGGTTATAAGAAAGGTTCAGAGAGACAGTGGCACCAAAATCATCAGCGACAAAATCCGCATTGTCAAAACGATCTCCGGCAACAACTCCGTTTAATGAAAGTTTGGGGTAGTAGCTTGCCTTATTTACTCCTATAGCGGATTCTGCCCGCCCGACGCTCAGTTCCAGGCGTTGCAGATCCGGCCGGTTTACAACAGCTGCCTCCAGTAAGTCCTTTGATGATAATTCAAAAAACTCACTTTCTTCAACCATATCCAACCGGCTTAACGCAATCCCCTCGGGCATCTGCCCGCTTTCCCTACCAAGCAGAACAGCAAGACCGAATAGAGCAATATCATAATTACGTTCTGCCAGTAAAATATCGGCGCTGGCATTGTTCATCTGCACCTGAAAATTCAGAACCGCAGAAAGCGACCCGGCCCCTGCATTCATGCTCACCTGAGCCTCTTTTTTCTGCTTGGAATTAAAAGAAAAATCAGCTTCAGCAATGGCTTTATTATACAGGGCCAATTGTGCGCTATAATAACTCTCAGCAACAGATTGCAAAAGAAGACGCATCCCGTCCCGCCTCGCCTGTTCACTTTCCTGCTGTCCATACGATGCCATAAGATTTGAGAATTTTCTCGAAAACCCATCAAAAAGCAACCAGGAAGCTCCCAGTGACACCTTGTACTTTTTACTACTTCGATCAATATCGGCACCACCTGAGGCCATGGAAAGGGTTGCAGCATCATTCCACGACATCCGATTTGCAACGGCAGATCCTCCGACCTCAATGCCTGGCCAATAGAGCGCTTCTGCCTGTTCAATCCGGTGACGTGCCTGTTCCACCCGTTCCGCGGCAGCAGCAAGGGTCGGATTATCAGCAAGTGCGACCTGTTGGGCAGTTACAAGATCAAGCAGTTGCACATCATCAAGGGTTTGAGATTCCACGACAGATACCCCGGCTACACTCAGGAAAATCAGTAAAAAGAAAAGTATTTTACTATTCAACTCTATTACCTCTTCATGTTATTTGGTGCCCGTGGTTCAAGCGATTCGCGTGTTACCCACTCACCAGTCACACCTTTAGCGACAATTCTTCTAAAATCACTCACAATCACCAACAGGCTTGGGATTAACACCAGAGTAAGAACTGTGGCAAAAATCACCCCGCCTGCCAATGACAGGGCCATGGGAATGAGAAATCTGGCCTGCATATCCGTTTCCATAATAAGTGGCGCCAATCCCCCAACGGTACTGATTGAAGTGAGAAAAATAGCGCGAAACCGTCTTGCACCACCCTGAATAGTGGCATCAAAAAGCTTCATGCCACTGGCAAGGTTCTCATTTACCCGCTCTATCAAAACTATGGCATCATTAATCACCACCCCGGACAAGGCTACCATCCCAAAAACAGACATCATGGAAAGACTATAGCCAAGAAGCAGATGGCCGATAATGGCGCCGATAATACCAAAAGGAATGGTGAAAAGGATAATAAGCGGCTGAATATACGAACGGAATACGGTGGCAATAATGACAAATATTCCAACCATGGCAATGGGAAAACCAACTATAAGTGATGAAAAAGATTCCCGGACATTTTTCTTGGAACCCTGCATGGCCAGGTGCACGCCCGGGTATTCACGGTTCAGCTCTTTGAATGTTGTCTTGCCAAGCTCGGCAAAAATCTCTCCAGAATTAGCGAGACGATTATTCACCTCGGCTGTCACTTTAATGCGACGCATCCCGTCTGTACGCGTAATAGTTGAAAAACCGGGTGCAAAACGGATATCAGCAACGGAGAGCAGGGGCACCTCTCTACCATCTGCTGTGCGGATATGTACTTTCTCAAAATCTGACATTTGAGTACGTTCAAGAGCCGTATAACGCACTTTAACCCGGATATCATCGCTACCGCGCTGCAGACGAAATGCCTCTCTCCCATAAAAACCGGCATTGATCTGTCCGGCAAGATCCTGTACAGAAAGGCCAAGGGGTGTGGCTTCAGGTTTCAGGCTGAGCTGCAGTTCATTCTTGCCCTGTGTATAATCGGAACGGATCTGATACACCCCCTGATACCCGGTGAGTGCCTCCTGCAGATCATCAGCAGCGAGAAGCAGGTCATCCATATCACGTCCCTGGAGCCAGACCTCGATTTCAGCACCTGAAGGTCCGGCTGCCATTCCTTCAAATGAGAGGCTTTTCACTCCGGGGATCCCGCCCACTTCCTTTTCCCAGGCAATGAGCAGATCGTTGGAATGTACTCCCCGTTTTTCCGAAGGCAGAAGAATAATCTGGATGGAGCCCATATGCGGCCCGGTAGCTCCCATATCACCTGATAAAGCCTGCCCCACCAGGGCCAGTCGCTGACGAATAAGAGGTTCTCCGCTTGTTGTTTCTGTTTTTTCAGCCAGGCGATCAAAAGCTGCCTCAATCTGTGCCAGGGCCTCACTGGTAACACCAGGAGGAGTACCTTCCGGAAACTCAACCGTGGATGTTATAACAAAGCCATCAAGTTTGGGAAAAACCTGAAATTTAACAAGTCCTCCCTTTACCAGTCCGACACTGACCATAAGTACCGCGATGGCCACGGCTAATGAAACATAGCGCCAGTTCAGAACCCCAGTAATAAAAGGTGTGTAGTATTTTTCAATAAATATCTCAAGCCCGTTACTCATTGCCGCACGACCACGTTCAATAAGATCAAACGGTCCCCACAACTTCTTTGGTGTATTCAGATCCGGTAAATGACTCAAATGCGCGGGCAGCAGAAGAAGCGATTCAATAAGGGAGATCACAAGGCAGGCAATGACCACCATGGGTAAAATAGCTATAAACTTCCCCATGGTTCCCCCGACATAGGAGAGAGGTATAAAGGCAACTATGCTTGTACTAACGGCTGCAAATACCGGCATGGCAACCTCAGCCACACCATTCACTGCTGCATCAAGTGGAGACTCCCCATTTTTCCGATGGACATAAATGGCCTCGCCAACAACAATCGCATCATCAACCACAATCCCAAGCACCATAATCAGGCCAAACAGAGAAATCATATTAATGGTGGCATCAATTGACCAGAGAATGAACATGGCTCCGGCAATGGAAATGGGGATTCCCAGGCCTGCCCAGAATGACAGACGCAAATCAAGAAAAAGCCAAAGCATGAAAAAGACCAGGCAAAGGCCGATCACACCATTTCGGGTGAGAAGGTCTATGCGGGCACGGAGAGAGTCGGTGGTGTCATAAAAAACTGATATATGGAGACCCGGCGGCAAAATCTTTTCCTTCTCCGCGACAAATGCCTGCACCGCATTGGAAATTTTAATGGCATCTTCTTCTTCAGTTTTGGAGATCTGGACAAACATACCCCTTTGATCATCAATGGTCGCAATAATGGGATCTTCCGTGAAGCCGTCCCGGATTTCTGCAATACGATCCAGGGTGATAATCTCGCCTTCCGGACGGGCCAGGATCACAATATCCGCAAGTTCTTCTCCGGTGTATTTACGCCCAACTGTCCGTATCCTGATCTCCTCACCAACGGTACGCAACGTACCACCTGCGAGAGTAACACTGGACTTACGAACAGCCAGTGCCACCTGATCAAAACTCAAACCATATCTGCGCAACTTCTCTTCCGAAATCTCAATTCCAATCTCATACTGGCGGGTTCCATAGGCTTCCACCTGGGAAATAAGGGGAATTTGTTTAACCTCATCTTTAATCCGTTCTCCCCACTGCTTGAGCTGTTTTTCGGTTAAATCACCGGACAGAGCGAGCAGCATAACCACCTGTTTCCTGACAATCTCCCGGATAATTGGTTTTTCCGCATCAAGGGGCAAGGTGGAGATGGCATTGACATGGGATCGCACCATATCCAAGACTTCAGCAGTATCGTAGCCATCTTTTACATCAACAATCACAGAGGCCATATTTTCTTTGGACCTGGTGGTGTATGAATCAATCCCCTGAATGGACTCCAGAGCCTCTTCAATCTTCTGATTAATACCCTCTTCCACCTCTTCCGGATCTGCCCCCGGATAGGGAACGGTTATGAGAATTTTATCAATGGAAAACTCAGGGAAACTCTCCCGCACCATCATCTTTGTAGCAAGAAACCCGGCAAAAAATATAAGCAGAAGAAGAATGTTTGCAAAAACTGTATTGCGGGCAAAGGAGGCAAGCAGTTTATTCATTATTCTTTCACCTCGCCTTCAGGAGATGCTTTTTTCATTTTTGTTTTTGTTTCTTTTTTCGTCAGTTCAACCAGGCTACGTTCCAGGGGATTAACAAGACGAGTGGTGATCACCATATCACCCTGCCTAAGCCCGTTACTGATATATGTCTTATTATCCTGAACTCTGAC
>DQVD01000250.1 GCA_015661935.1 Desulfocapsa sulfexigens
ACTTATTAAAACAAGAAAAAACAGCCAAGGTTGGAATTAAGAATAGAAGGCTCATGGCTGGTTGGGATAATGATTATTTACTAAAAGTATTGATGTGTCGTTAGTTTAAGTGCGTTTGCCCTGCCAGGTGGCCTTCTCATGACAACACGTTCCAGCCTCGATATTGGCGATGAATTTCTTCTTGAAGGCCGTATCGGAAAAGAATTCAAGTTTAAAGAGCAGGCAATATCCCGTTCATCCCGGGAGAAGAAACATGGGCTTGAATTCATTGACCTGTCACCGGCAACCGCTCATTTTCTCCATAGGATTACAGGATCTGAGGATATGATCAAATAGATTCCGTTACGATCGACCCAATTGATTTAGCTCCTTAGGAACGGGGACAAAATAACTTCCCCATTTATGCATCCCGGATTCAGGCCATATTGGCTCAATCCGGATAACGAAAAATCCTCACATAGGCTAAGCTATGCTTCAATTTTTAGTTTTCCAGATTGAGCCAATATAACCTAACGCGGGATACCCGCAACCCAACTTTGCTTCGAGGTGCAACAGAAATGTTGCTATAATTATATTTAGCGGATAAATGCAGAATATTTAACGCATTTTACTGCCTGGTTTTCTTGTTTTTTATGACAGGAGTTCAGGAGTAAGGCACTTATCCAGTGAGCTGCCTTTCTTCCTGAACAGGATTAGGACTCGGTGATAACTCTTTCGCCTATCCTGCAGTTGCAATGCTGCTAAGGAACGTACACAAAATAACCTGAACAAATTAATGTCCTTTTTCGGAGTCTCACAAGCTCGCTTACCTCCGTCTTCTGCGTTGTTCGTTGGTCACATAACCCGTTATGTTTCCGCCTTACGTCTTGAATACGAAAAAGTGCCAATTAATTTTTGTTCAGTTTATTTCGTTCCCGTTCCTAACAATATCTTTCTGCATTTCTTCTATTACCCTGATCGGATCATCGGCCTTGGTGATGGGACGGCCCACCACAACATGATCAGCGCCGGTGGCAATTGCACGTCCTGCTGTAACAATGCGCTTCTGATCATCTGATCCATCGCTCACATTGGCTCCTGGCCTGATTCCTGGTGTCACAATCAGCAGTTTATCACCAAGATCTTTTCGTAATCGTTCTGCCTCAAGACCAGAGGAAACCACACCATCACAGCCCAGTTCAAGGGCACGCCGGGCGCGAAAAAGAACCAGATCTTCAACGGACTGTGTCATCCCCATGGCTCGTAGATCCTCTTCTCCAAAACTGGTGAGCACGGTCACAGCAAGAAGCTGCAAATCTCCCCGCGCCTCCATGGCAGCACGAATAATGGCATCATTGCCATGGATGGTGGCAAGGGATACGCCTCGATTGTTCACCTGCTCTACAGCTAGTTTTACGGTTTCGGGGATATCAAAAAATTTCAGATCAAGCATCACCTTGTGACCACGATCAAGAATCCAGTCCACCACCTCAAAATAGCTTGCCATAAATAACTGCAGCCCAACCTTAAAATAGCGGGTGTGAGACTCGCAGCGTTTCACCATCTCTTTTGCAAGATCCGGGTTTTCCACATCAAGGGCTATGATTATTCTGTCCTGTAATTCAATTTGTTTTTGGGGCATGGGTTTTCGTCTGTTAGTATTTGTTTTATTTCAGCACACACAGCTTTCTGATTCTCTCCACCAGCCAGCTGACGTACTCTTTCTACGATATTTTCCAACTGTAAAAACGTATCCATTAAAGCTAATTCTTTTCCCTGCCCGGCAAGTTCCTGCCATATAGCCTGCCCGACATTTTCTTCAGAACATTTTTTCTGTATCTGGTCAATCCACTGTTGAACCGGATCTAAAGCCATTTCCGGTACCATAGCTTCGGATCGTAATGACATTTGTCTTGCAGGTGCAGTAGTAAACTCCTGTTCAACACTTTCCAGCACACTGTCTACTGTTGCTGCATCAAATTGCGGCTTTGATTTTTTTACAGGTGCCGGTGCTGCAAGGTTTTCCACTGACTTTTGCTGCACAGGGCTTTTTAACATTTCAGGAGCTTGTTTTCTTTCGAGTTGAGGAGCAGCAAGAACTGATGTCTCCTTTGGTCCCGGATCTGTATCAAGATTCAGGTAGAAAACAACTGATGCAGCTGCTGCTAATAAAGAACCACTAACTCTTAAAAACCATCGTTGAAACAACAGCGGTTTCTTTTGTTCTACGGTAGTAGAAATAAGTTCCTGCTGCAGGTTCAGCCACTCTCCATAGCAGGTATCGCAGATTGAGAGATGGGTAAAATATAACCGTTTCTGATCAGCCGCACATTTTCCATCAAGAAGTTCCGCCATCTCTTCCGGCAAGAGACAGCTCCCTTGTTGTGCATTAAGCTTATCTGCGACAAGGCCAAGCAGTGCAACCCGACTGTCAGCTTCCCTTTTCTGTTTCAATTCATCTCTGTTGACAACCATGCCTAATCCTCTCTAACAAACAAGCTGACGGACATATGGTTGCGCTGTGTCGTGTATAAATACTCTCTCACCTCAAAATCTCCAGGAGTTCTTCTTCCAGGCCCATACGCTGAAAATCCTTCCGTAAACGTGCAAGCAGGCGACGCACACGGCCATTAACCTGATCCCGGTTCAAATCAAGTAATTTCCCAGCCCGGGCAACTCCAACATTATCCTGATAGAGTAGTTTGAGTAAAAGTCTTTCTTCAGGGGTTAATGTAATCCCATCATTTAAGAGCCTTGCGAACTTTTCAGGCCGCTGAGCATCATACACGCCTCCCATCATCTGACCAAAAATAGTTGCAAACAAGTAACTTTGTTCATCTTTTTCCAACAATTGCTCGGGATAAGCATTCAAGTCACCGGCCTCTTCTCTTTCATCCAATGAAAACTCCAGTCCCTGCTGCTTTCCACACTCCGGAATACGACCGAGCAGACTAAGAGCTGCATCTTCAATACCATCTTTTTCACTGGCAGGATACCTGCATGCTGCACTCTCCACAGCATCGGAGACAGAAAGACGTTCAAGACAAAGAAGAGCAAAGAGCAGCGACCAGATCCCGCCAAGCTTTTTAATCCAGAGCGGTGGACGCACCCGCCCAAAACGTTTACGGCTGAAATCTTCAAGTAGTCGCCAGGATAGAGAAGCAAGATAGCTTTTAAAACTTCCCTTTCCACTGTGCGCCTGTAATCGTTTCCAGGAATCTGAAGCGAGAGAATCCATCACATAAAGAGCAGCTTCTTCAGCCAAGGGAGCAGTACCGAAACGTCGCACAGCCAAACGATTAATTAAATCCCAGTGAGCAAGAGCCTTCTCTTTCAAAACTTCAGCCAACGGTTCCATTCACAATTTCAGAATCAAAATAGTTTACTGACATACCGGCATCCACAACCACGGTTTGGGCTGTGATCCCTGAAGATCTGGGGGAAAGAAGAAACGCTGCAAGGTTAGCAGCTTCGGAAGTTTTAAGGGCTTTTTTACGTAAAATTGCCTTTTCGGCATAGAGATAACTATCCACATAGCCAGGAATTCCTGCAGATGCAGAAGTCTTTAGCAGACTTGGGGCCACTGCATTAAAACGCACATCGGAAAACGAAGAAAAGGACTTGGCCAGAAAACAGATCGAAGAGTTGAGTGCTGCCTTAATTGGGGCCATATACCCATAGTTTTCTGCTGCCATACTGGTGGTGGAGATGGAAATGGTAACAGCTGATGCCTCGCTGGAAAACAGCTCACGAAAATGATTGCAGATTGAAATAAAAGAAAAGCAGGAAATATCGAATGCCTGAAGAAAATCTTTTTTCAATGTTCCGTAAAATGGCGTTAAGCCTTCAGAGTAATTTGCAAAAGCTATGGAATGAACAAGGCCGTCAATTCGCCCACCTTCTTTTTCCCCCACTGCCTCACCAATCTCTTCGCGCACCCGGATGATATTCTGCTCATCTTCAACATCGCATAAAAACACAGAAGAGTCCGGGAAAAGCTTCTTTGCAGCCTCGGCTCGCTGTTCAGACCGTACCACATGAATCACCCTGGCCCCCTCTTCAACCAGGACTTTAGCAATTGCTGCTGCAACTGACTTTTTATTGGCAAGGCCAAATACAACAAATGTCTTATCCTCAATCTTTAAAAATCCCATTATCCCCTCGTAATCTTTATTGTTCCGCTAACCCTGTTCAAGAAGAAAGGCAGTTCACTGGATAAGTGCCTTATCAAAAAATTTCTTTGAACAAAACAAGAAATTATTCTGTAAGGCACTAAAGTTCTCCCTTAGGGCCCGGCAAGAAATAACATGGACTTTCCAATTCGTAACTGTACCACACG
>DQVD01000427.1 GCA_015661935.1 Desulfocapsa sulfexigens
CGGACACTGCCATCCGGTAATCCTACAATCGTGAACATGGGTAAACCGAGCGCAAGATCCACTTCAACCATTACTGACAGGCCATCAACCCCAAGTACTGCGCCGCTATGAACCTTTGCAAGCATTAGTTATTATATATTCCCTTTAAGTTTATTAATTCTGGCACATTAAGTATTAACAGGTGCTTCAGCTTCGTCCGTTTGAGATTGCGTAGCATATGCAGTTATATGTAAGCAGGCTCAAACGGACGAAGATGGGGTGCCTGTGAGCGCTTACGGGTCATAGAACTGTTGCATTTCTTCAGTATAAGCACCATCTTTCTTATCGTAAATATAAAAAGGTGCCATTATTTCCACTCCTTCTCCGCCATTTTTAACGGCTTCAATCAATACCAGACGGGCACCTGTTGAAGGATCCGGATAGGAATAAACAAGCTGCATTCTTTTTGCTGTCAGGCGCTGTTGCTCAAGTGAAAGTAGTAAGGTCGTAAGACCATTTGCGGGATAAACCATAACCACTTTCCCTCTGTTCTTTACAGCAATAGCTGCAGCAGAAACAACTTCCGGTAAGGTACAGTTAACCTGATGTCTGGCAATCTCAGCTTCTTTATTTTTGGATTGTCTGCCACTGCCAACACTATAAAATGGCGGGTTGCATAGTATCGTGGAAAAGGATTCCGGCTTCAGGTTCTTCTTTATATCGCGCAGATCTCCTTCAACGACCTCCATCTGGTTCTGAAACTGATTGAGATCAATGTTTTCCCGTGCAAGTCCGGCAAGTCCTTTCTGGAGTTCAAAGGCTGTAATTGATGAGATAGAACTGCTGAAGCGATACAGAAGAATAAGCCCAACAACACCGCATCCCGCCCCAAGATCCAGAATACGTTCATTGGTATTCAACCGAACAAAGTGAGCAAGAAGCACGGGATCTATGGAAAACCGATAGCCATCCCGGTGCTGCACACAGTGAAGTGCACCATCAAACAGAGTGTCTCTGCTTCGCTTACCCTCAGCCAAGCCGCTGAACGTCTTCACCTTCAATCAGTTGATTGAAAAGAAGTCCCGTCATGATTTTCGGATAAAAATATGTGGATTTATGGGGCATTATCAAGCCTTCGTCAGCAACCCGTTTCACCTGTTTTACTCGTGTGGAATTCATCACAAAAAGAAGTGGAGTCTTTTTTTCTGTTCCATTGTCATGACATGTTTTGACAGCAACATCCATTGCCTCGTCCGGATCACTGAAATATCGTATCAAATTATCCGCTTCACAGCGTTTGTGATCAAGCTCAAGAGCACCCTGTATGATTACATCAGAGAGCACAACCACATCAAGATCCTGCAACTGTTTCGGTTTATCACTCAGGAGTTTTTGCGCTTCCGGTTTCACGATAAGCAACAGACAGCGATCTTCGCCCGGATGATACACGCCAAATGTTTTAGCACTCTTACCAGCCTCCTTCCCTTCCTCTTCTTCCTCCATTCTTGAAAAGACCCCGCATAACAACACTTCTCTTGCACCACCTGTTATTTCTTCAAGTTCAAACCATGGAGAAAGACGCGTACACAGCTCATCAAATGACAATTTTCCAGGCCAATGTACAAGACGATGAGTGGGCAGCACGGACAGTCCCG
Organism: Desulfocapsa sulfexigens; assembly: GCA_015661935.1. GTDB lineage: Bacteria > Desulfobacterota > Desulfobulbia > Desulfobulbales > Desulfocapsaceae > Desulfocapsa > Desulfocapsa sulfexigens_A. The sequence goes on from DQVD01000427.1 coordinate 1,635, forward strand.
GATCCTCCATGGGGCAAAGATACATCATAATGTGGTTTGCCGGGTCTTTATCGGTGAAGCTACTGTTTCGTTTCTTTTGCAGACGTCTATATTCAAGAGCCGTTGTATAACGATGATGACCATCGGCAATATATAAGGGTTTATCCATAAAAAAGTCCTGCACCTGCATAATAATTGCGCCATCGGTTACACGGTACAGGGAATGAATACAACCATCTTCGTCAGTGATTCTTCCCATGGGATCGTGTTCTGTTGCACCATCCATCAGGGCCAGAACCTTATTTTCTTCATCGGAGTAAAGTGAAAAAATCTGACTGAACTGTGCCTTTGTTGTATCGAGCAGGCGCAGTCTGTCATTGATAACTGAATTAAAAATTTCTTCATGGGGTTTTACCACCCCTTCACTAAACTCGGCGAGCCCAACTTGGGCAATTATTCCTTTTCTTGTGAGCGTTTTGCCGCTTGGATGCTTATACTGAACTGTATACAAATAGAGAGCGGGTTGTGTGTCGCGTCTCAACACATCAAGATCCAGCCATTTCTGAAAAAGGTCGGCCACATCCTGATCTCTGGCACCATCGCCAATGGTGCCACCCGGATTTTTAATAATATCCAGACGAATCATGGAATAAGGGTTTTTAGCTGTGTAAGATTCCACAGCATTTTCGCTGATAACGTCATATGGAGGCGTAACAACATCGTCTAGACTGCCTACTTTTTCAATATTAAAAGATACGCCCTTAAAGGGTGCGATAAAGGCCATGCGGGATATCTCCTTTTTTGCTACAATGATCTAAGATGGTGAGTTTCTTTTCGACTCTACTGAACAAATCAAAACATAGAACACTAACACTTTACCTTGTAAACATTCAAGCTTTGCAGCTGTTTTTATCTCACTTTTTTTAACAAAAAAACAGCATGGGAGAACTTAATATGTACGATATTTTTATTAAAACACATTTTGCAGGTGCCCATCATCTACGCGACTATCCCGGAAATTGTGAAAGACCTCACGGCCACAACTGGAAAGTCAAAGTAACTGTACGGGCCAGTAAAGTTGATAAGCTTGGCATGGGCATCGATTTTAAACTCCTTAAAAAGATTGTAAACGTAGCTATAGATGATCTTGACCACCATAATCTCAACGAACTTCCAGCTTTTCGGGATCGTAATCCATCGTCGGAACATATTGCAGCACATCTTTTTGAAACCCTGCAACCGGATTTGCAACATGATCGCTACAAGCTTCATTGCGTGGAAGTATGGGAAACAGACACATCGGGATTAATCTATTACGGGCCGGATGCACAATAAAATCAACATCTCGGAAATTTTTTACTCCATACAGGGGGAATCAAGCTATGCTGGCTTCCCCTGTGTCTTTATTCGCTTGAGTGGATGCAATCTAAGATGTACATATTGTGATGCTGACTACACCTGGCAGGATGGAGAAACAGAGTATATTGATACTGTTATTGATACGATTGAACACTATCCCTGTGACCTGATAGAAGTAACAGGCGGTGAGCCTCTTTTTCAGGAAAACTGCCTGGAACTGCTCTCTAGACTTATACTCCGAAAGAAAACTGTGCTTCTGGAAAGCAATGGTTCTTTTTCCATTGAGAACGTTCCGCTTGAAGTCATTGTAATTCTTGATGTGAAATGTCCAGACAGTGGATCAAAGGACAGTCTTCATCCTGACAATGTTCGGTTAATAAAGGATAGAATTGATAAAATTCCAAATTCATGTGAACTTAAATTTGTTCTTTCGTCGCGAACTGATTATCTCTATGCAAAGGATTTTATCCATAAAAACACATTAATAAACACGCTCCCGATTCTTTTTTCTCCAGTACAAAAAGGATTGGCAGCAGACACTTTAGCTGATTGGATTATGGAAGATGGCTTGAATGTTCGCCTGCAACTCCAACTACACACCATACTCTGGCCCGGTATTAGTCGGGGAGTATAGGATTTTCTATTTGAAATAACAGAATGAAAAAAACAGTTCCAGTTGATGAAGCAGTGGGCATGGTGCTTCCTCACGATATTACCGAAATAGTCAAAGACAAGTTCAAGGGCAGAGCCTTTAAAAAGGGGCACGTTATACGTGCTGAAGATATAGAGCACCTGAAAAGTCTTGGAAAAGAAAATATCTATGTCCTGAAACTCGGGCCCAACGAAATACACGAAAATGAGGCGGCTCAAATACTGGCCACTGCCCTTTCAGGCCCCGGCTCCATGCTTTCATCAGAACCCGTTGAAGGAAAAATCGCCATACTTGCAGAACGTGATGGACTTCTTAAAATAAACGAAGAAGCTCTCTATCAGTTTAATCTGCTTGGAGAAGTAATGTGTGCCACCCTGCAGACCAACACACCTGTCAAAAAGGGTGACGATATTGCGGCCACCCGTCTTATTCCACTTGTTTCTGAGCGAGCTACCGTTCTTGAGGCTGCAACTATTGCCACCAACTCAAGCCCGATTATTGAAGTAAAAGCATTACGCAATGCAAGAGTAAGCCTAATCATAACCGGCAATGAAGTCTTTCATGGAAGAATCGAAGACAAGTTTGAAAAAGTTTTGCGGGGAAAACTTGAGCAACTTGGCTCCGAGGTAATTTCCGTCACATTTGCCCCAGATGATATCGATACTATAGCAGAAGCAATTATCAACGCCATAGGTGCCGGAGCAGATCTTATCATCACATCCGGTGGCATGTCCGTCGATCCTGATGACGTTACCCGAATGGGCATTGAAAAAGCAGGGGGCACTGACTGCTATTACGGCACACCGATTCTTCCCGGTGCCATGTTTTTAAGTGGTCGCATTGGAGATATCCCAGTGCTTGGTTTACCTGCCTGCGGGATGTTTCATAACATCACAATATTTGATTTAATTCTACCGCGAATCCTTGTCGGTGAGCAAATTGGCCGTGAAGAATTTGCAAGAATGGGACACGGCGGACTTTGCCGAAACTGTAAACGATGTCAATATCCGGTATGTAGCTTTGGAAAATAACAACACATCAGAAAAACAAATTCACTGCAATATCACAGTTACTGCCCCGGCAGTTGCCTGTCAGATTCTTGCAGATACCAGCGGATTGCCCAAAGAGCGAATCAAACATGCCATGGTGAGAGGTGCCGTCTGGTTAAAAAGACCGGGTAAAAAAGAACGGCGCCTGCGTAAAGCAAAATTCAAGCTCCTGCCTGATGATTTCATTCAACTCTTTTATGATGCAAAGGTTCTTTCCCAAACCCCGCAGGAACCTACGTGTATTGCAAGTTATGATGATTACAGTGTCTGGTTCAAGCCACCCTGGTTACTTAGTCAGGGAAGTCGATACGGAGACCACTGTTCCCTTCTTCGCCTTGCCGAAAAAAGTAATCTGGATATCGATTACAAACTTATTCACAGACTTGATCGTGAAGCATCCGGCCTTATGCTTCTTGCCCACAATCGAAATGCTGCAATGCTTCTCTCAAAACTTTTTCAGGAAGACCAAATAGAGAAAAGATACTTTGCCGAAGTCCATGGCAAGCCCCAAATACCGGAAAAAGGATTACAACTGACAACGGATCTTGACGATCGATCAGCGTGCACTGAGATCCTGTCAGCATCACCTGGAAGGACTGAGCAGAATACGATACTTGATATTCAGCTCCATACCGGACGTCTGCATCAGATACGACGACATCTTGCGGACTTTGGACATCCTGTAGTCGGTGATCCAAAATATGGGGAAGTGCAACAAAGAGGGCGTTATGAACTCCATCTCTGTGCCTGGAAAATCAGCTTTCTCTCCCCTTTTACGCAGGAACAGACTTCTTTTCAGGTACCACGCGGAATGCGGCCTTCTTTTCTTGCTGATATTCCTGCCAGCAATTAGTGCCTTACAGAACAATTTCTTGTTTTTTTTCAAAGAAATTGTTCTGTAAGGCACTTATCCAGTGAACTGCCTTTCTTCCGGAACAGGGTTAGGTAAATATTCGGATAGCACCCCAGGTTCGTTCATTTCGGCCTGTTTACATATAACTGCATATGCTGCACAGGCTGAAATGAACGAACCTAGAGCCCTATCCAACTATTTACAGTTCCCAGATTATTCTGAGTTCTGGGGGCAACTCGAATA
>DQVD01000211.1 GCA_015661935.1 Desulfocapsa sulfexigens
GGCATTTCCAGAAAAAATCTTGATAATATTAGGCATAATTTTTTTCAATGCTATGAGTTGAAATATGGTTTTAAAATCTCTTTACTTAGTAATTATTTATCAGTGTGCTCAATTTGATCTGTTTTTGTCCTGGCGCAATAGTAAGCTATGCGACTGGACAAAAACGGATCAAATTGAGTGCGCTGATGAATAATTTGGCTGGGGCGGGAGGATTCGAACCTCCGCATGCCAGGATCAAAACCTGGTGCCTTAACCGCTTGGCTACGCCCCATTTATTTATAATTGCTCCCAGGCACTGCATCTTTGTCCAATTGCTTTTATCCGCACAGTCCACTATTACGAACAAAAGCAATTAGGCAAAACTACAGCACCTGGAACCAATTATAACTGTACATAAATTACTGTAACTAATTAGAACCAAGAGGCCGAGTCACAAAAACACCCCGCCCATACTTTTCCGTAAGCTTTACAACACAGCTACGCAAAGTTTCAGCTTTTCCCTCTCCATCAGGAAAAACCCCGAAAACAGTAGGCCCACTTCCAGACATAAGAGCATCCACAGCTCCATGAGCAAGCAAAAAGTCTTTAATGTCCTGAATCTCCGGATATTGTTCAATCGTAACGCTTTCCAGATCATTGTGCAGCGGACAAAAGGACTCATTCAAATTCTCATTTTCACGAGAATCAGACAGATTAGAACCTTTAACCGTCCTTGTCAACGTAAATTTTTTATAAACCCAAGTGGTGGACACAGAAAAACCGGGATTCACAAGTAACAATGAACAATCCTTTAAAGTTTCATGCTTTTTCATCTTATCCCCTATGCCAGTGGCACGTACTGCAGAATAGGAAGTCACAAAAAATGGTACATCAGCACCAAGCGATTTACCCAGCCGCAGTAAGATCTTTTCTGTAAGATTTGTTTGAAAAAGTTGATTCAAACCGGTGAGCACAGCCGCAGCATCACTACTGCCACCACCAAGTCCAGCAGCAATGGGGATAATTTTCTCAAGAATTATTGAAACGCCACATTTGCCAGTGAGATCTGCTTCATCAAAAAAAGCCTCTGCAGCCTTCCAAACCAGATTGGAATGATCTTCAGGTAACGGAGAGTCAGGGCAACCAAGATGAATCCCGACGTTCTCTGTTTTACCAAGAGTTATGCTATCAGCGAGCATCACCTTCTGCATAACACTATCAAGCTCATGATACCCATCACTTCGTTTACTTAAGATGTGAAGAGTGAGATTCACCTTCGCAGGAGCAGAAACAACCAGTGTTACATCAGGGTTTGTCATCTCAGGACGACTTGTCTCCACCATTTTCAGCCTTTACAGTCTGTGCAAACCGCATCTTCACATCATAAAGAACATTTTTCAACATTTCCGATTCATCGGAATCCAGGTTCCCCCTGGTTTTTTCCTGCAATAACACGAGAGTATCAATGGCATGCCGGGCCAGTGAAAAATCAATTAGTTTTTCACCGGTTTCCGGATCTGCAATTTCACCAAGATGAAACAGGACCGAAGTATTCAGAGACATAATAAAGGCCATAAAAGTAACCTCTGGCATTACACATCGTCCTTCCTGATCCGGTACTTTTCCATCACCACAGGGACAGCCCTGTTCAAATTCAGAAATCATACTTTCCTCTAAGCAAAAGAGTAGGGTTCACAATAAAAAAAACCGGATCACAAAATGACCCGGTTTTTTTCTAAATTGACATATCAAATAATTTGCATCCTATACTAACTCAAGGGCAAGTGCATTATCTATATTTTCAAGTTGCATCACCTCTTCCAGCAACTCTTTGGAGATTACAGAATCGGTGCTGAGTAGGGTAATATTTTGATTTGAGGCTTCTTCACGACCAACGGTCATGCGTGAAATATTAACACCGTTGTTGCCAAGAGTGCTTCCGATTGCACCAATAACACCAGGAACATCATTATTATAAACAAGGAGCATGGGACCAGATGCCTCAGCTTCCAGACGGGAGGTGTTCAAACGAACCAGACGTGGCTCATTTTTACCAAACACAGTACCGACCAGTTCATTCTCACCTTCATTGGTCTTCACTTTAATGCGAAGTACATTGATAAAGTCATTGGATCTGTCGCTCTTGGATTCCACCACACGAATTCCACGATCTTTCGCAATGACAGGGGCATTCACATAATTTACAGCATCTTGCAGAATGGGTGTAAAGAGCCCCTTAAGGAAAGCAACGGTCACAGGACTGGTATTCAGCTCCGCCAACTCACCAGAATATTCTATAGACACCTCCTGCACGCCGCCTTTGGCAATTTGCATATGGAAGGATCCGAGCATTTCACCAAGGTTTATATAAGGACCAACCTGAGCGAGTACATCATCACTGACCGATGGTACATTTACAGCATTGGTCACCACGCCTTTATTCAGGTATTCAGCAACCTGTTCAGCAATCGCTGTGGCCACATTTTCCTGGGCTTCACTCGTTGAAGCACCAAGATGCGGGGTACAGATGAAATTATTGAGACTAAGGAGCGGACAGTTTTCTTTGGTGGTGGGTTCCTGAGAAAAGACATCAAGTGCAGCTCCTGCAATTTCACCATCCACCAGAGCTTGATACAAAGCCTCTTCATCACACACTCCACCACGGGCACAATCAATAAACATGGCATCTTTTTTCATGTTCGTGAAAAACTCTGTGGAGATTACATTGGCGGTCTCTTTAGTGAGCGGCACATGCACTGTTATATAATCGGCACGTTTGGCAAGTTCTTCAACACTTACCAACTCAACGCCAAGTTTTTCAACTAAATCCTTAGGCATGTGGGGATCATAGGCAATAACCTTCATTTTCAAACCCTGGGCACGATTGGCAGCAATTGCACCAATACGGCCAATGCCAAAAATACCAAAGGTTTTTCCTGTGAGTTCACGTCCCATAAAACTCTTCTTCTCCCACTTTCCCTCTTTCATAGAAGCAGTAGCCTGTGGGATGTTTCGAGACAGAGACATCATCATGGCAATGGCGTGCTCTGCAGCAGTGGTTGCATTACCATCGGGAGCATTCATAACCACGATACCCTTCTGGCTGGCAGCAGGAATATCAACATTATCAAGACCAATTCCTGCACGACCGATAACTTTCAGGTTTTCAGCAGCAGCAATGATCTCAGCGGTGGCCTTGGTGGCACTCCGAACAACCAATCCATCATATTCACCAATTATGGCTTTCAATTCCTCCGGAGGCAGTCCGGTTTTCACATCAACGTCAAGACCTGCATCGGTCAGAATTTTTTCCCCTAAAGGGGACATACTATCACTGATTAATACTTTCATCTTTGCTCCTTCTCTTCCCTGAACACCCCTGAATGACTGGGGACACATTTATATTGTTATATCTCTAGGCTCTAATCTTTCACATAAACCCCAAATTGCAGTACATACGAATAGCCAAAAAGAACAAAGTATAACGAGTTAACGCCAAGAGAACAACAAAAAATATATACAGCTATCGAACAAACTGGTTGAAAACGATATAGATCAACCTTATTATGCGACTCATCAAACGATACGTTCCTTCTTATTAATAAATTACAGGTTTTCCCATGACAGAAACACGACTACGATTTCCACCCAGTCCCACTGGTTATCTCCACATAGGTGGTGCAAGAACAGCACTTTACAACTGGCTCTATGCAAAAAAAACAGGTGGCAAACTAATCCTCCGCATTGAAGACACGGATGCTGATCGCTCCACCGAGGAATCTATCCAGGGAATTATAAATGGCCTGAAATGGTTGGGTATTGACTGGGACGAAGGACCTTACTTCCAGACAGACTTTGATGCTGACCACGTTGCTGCTGCAAAAAAACTGCTGGAAACAGGCAAAGCCTATAAATGTTTTTGTACCAAAGAAGAACTTGAAGCCAAGCGCGAAACTGCCCAGGCCAACAAGACTGCCTACGGTTACGATGGAACCTGCCGGGATTTGACAAAAGAAGACATAGCAGACAAAGAAGCTGCCGGACTGCCCTTTATGGTTCGCTTTAAAGTTCCTGAAAAAGATGGCATCCTCAGTTACGAGGATAAAGTACTTGGCACAATCAAATCACATTACAGTGAAATAGAAGATTTTGTTATTGTCCGTTCAACCGGAAAGCCTTTGTATCTGCTCTGTAATGTGGTGGATGATATACGGGATCGCATTAGCCATATTATTCGTGGTCAGGATCATATGACAAATACTCTGCGCCAAGTGCTTTTATATGAAGCTCTGGAGGCTCCGATTCCTGTCTTTGCCCATATGCCGTTAACTCTGGATATTAAGAAAGCAAAAATTTCAAAACGAAGCCATGGCGAAATTGTCGCTGTACAGTTTTATGAAAAACATGGTTTTATTCCCTGGGCATTATCTAATTTTCTGGTGCTCCTTGGCTGGTCTTCCGGCGATGACCAGGAGATATTTTCTAAAGAAGAAATGATCGAGGCTTTCAGCCTTGATCGGATCAACAAATCGAACTCAATCTTTAATTATCAAAAAGGAAATGCCAGGTTCTTCACTGATCCAAAGGCTATTGCCATGAATCAGCACTACTTGCGCACCATGCCCATTGAAGAAATAGCAATCATGGTCAAACCTTTTCTTGAGAAAGAAGGCCTGTGGGATACCGCGTATGAAGGTGATAAAAAAGAGTGGTTTGAAACAACACTTGATCTTATTCGAGATCGTTTTCGAGTACTTACTGATTTTGCAGATCTTGGCCGCGCCTATTTTTCGGATGAATTCCCGGTGGAAGCAAAACCTCTGAAAAAAAATGTACTGAAACATGAAGGCCTGAAAGAATGGTTGCCCATGCTTGCAGAACGTTATGAAGCATTAAGTGAATTCAACCTTGAGACCTCTGAACAAACAGCACGCGATCTTGCAACAGAACTGGACATTAAGCCAGGCATTATTATGAATGGTATGCGTACCGTTGTCACCGGCCAGCTAGCCGGAGCCTCCATGTTTGATATTCTTGTGGCCATTGGTCGGGAACGGGTCGTTCGACGTTTACGCAATGTTGGAAAACTATACGAAGTATAAAAGAGAAACACCATGGAAACCACTAAAGAAAAAGTTGAAAAACCCCTTGATTTTATCAGGCAGATTGTCACAGAAGATTTAAAAACCGGAAAACATTCAACTCCTGTCACCCGTTTTCCACCGGAACCAAATGGCTTTCTCCATATTGGTCATGCCAAATCAATCTGCCTTAATTTTGGTATTGCATCGGAATTTGGCGGTATTTGCCATCTGCGTTTTGATGACACCAACCCAAGTAAAGAAGAATCTGCCTATGTTAAATCCATCAAGGAAGATGTCAAATGGCTGGGCTTTGACTGGGGTGATAATCTTTTTTACGCCTCTGATTATTTTGATAAATTACACAATTTTGCAGTGGAACTTATCAAAAAAGAAAAAGCCTTTATCTGTGCTTTAAGTGCAGAGGAAATGCGGGAATACCGAGGCACACTTACAGAGCCAGGTAAGGACAGTCCATATCGAACCAGATCCATAGAAGAAAACCTTGAACTTTTTCAGGGGATGAAAGAAGGCAGGTTTGAGGAAGGCAGCTACGTCCTTCGCGCCAAAATTGATATGGCATCTCCCAACCTGAATATGCGTGATCCTGTTATATATAGGATCATGAACGTACATCATCATCGAACGGGAGACACATGGTGTATCTACCCCATGTATGATTTCACCCACTGTCTTTCTGATGCACTGGAATCAATTACACATTCCCTCTGTACTCTGGAATTTGCGGATCATCGCCCCATGTATGACTGGGTTCTTGATGTCCTTGAGACACCTGCCCATCCACAACAGATTGAGTTTGCCCGTTTGAATCTCAGTTACACCGTTATGTCCAAGCGCAAGCTGATGCAACTGGTACAGGATGATCTTGTCAATGGATGGGATGACCCCAGAATGCTCACAATCTCCGGCCTCAGACGTCGGGGCTACACTCCAGCTTCCATCCGTGAATTCTGTAAAGAAATCGGAATTGGGAAAAGAGACAGCTGGATCGATATGGGTGTGTTGGAAAATGCAGTGCGTAACGATCTTAATGATATAGCACCACGGGTAATGGGCGTACTCGATCCTTTAAAAGTGGTTATCACCAATTACCCGGAGGATCAGGTCGAAGACATTGAAGCAAAAAACCATCCTCAAAATCCCAAGATGGGAACCAGAACACTTCCCTTCTCCAGAGAAATCTATATTGAACGTACTGATTTTCTGGAAAACGCCCCGAAGAAATTCTTCCGCCTTGATATTGGCCGTGAAGTTCGTTTGCGTTACGCCTATTTTATTACCTGTGTATCTGTTGTTAAAGATGAAGCCACGGGGGAAGTGGTGGAACTTCACTGCACCTACGATCCTGAAACATATGGCGGCAATGCACCTGATGGCCGCAAAGTGAAGGGAACGATTCATTGGGTCTCCGCGGCCCAGGCTGTAAACTGTGAAATCCGTTTGTATGATAGACTTTTTCAGGTTGAAAATCCGGATGCAGATAAAGATGTGGACTTTAAGGAACACTTAAATCCTGATTCCTTCAACTCGTTAGGTAACGCTATGGTGGAACCATCTCTTGCAAATGCAGAACCCGGCACATCTGTACAGTTTGAACGCCAGGGCTATTTTTGTGTGGATTCTAAGGACTCCAAACCAGGAAATCTGGTTTTTAACCGAACTGTTGGATTGCGGGATTCCTGGAAAAAAAAGAAAAAATAGAGATTTCTCACAAATCCTTAATGAAAAGGGGCTGGATCTATTTTAACAAAGGGGACTGATTTGTTAAAATAAATCTGGCACCTTTTTTGTTAACAATTACGACTAATAACAACTATTTTATGGAAAATAGCGATAAATATCTTTACGGAGTAATGCCCTGACAAATGTGATAATATCACTTTCAATACTGATACCAACGCGGTATCTTCCAGATCTGATACGGTAACAGTTTTTTTCACCTTTCAGTTTTTTTTCAGTTCTTAACTTCTGAAAACGAAACTGCTTCCTCTGATTCTTCAATTAGCACAGCCTGACTGCGCCCGGTAATGATTACTTTTGCTATGTCACGTTCCATAATCCACCTCTTCTATAGATCCTGGAGCCCACTCAAGATACCTAACAACAGTACATATCAACGGAGAACAACAAGCAAGCTCTCTACTTTACGGAGAAAAATTAGACCCAGTAGGAGCTGCCAGAGTTTGTGCTACACGGTTTCCGGTTTGCGATAGTGATTAAGCAGGAGAATTACACCAACCAAAGTTGTAGAAACAAAAGCCAAGCCAACATATACTCCGCCAAAACCATAGTTTCCCTTAATAATAGAGACAATATTCACACTGAGTGCCCCAACACCAAAGGTCAGGACAAACTTTAGTCCGTAGGCCGAGCTATGTAATTCGGGCGGGCTGAGTTTTGCAACCAGTGTATTTTCCAGGGGCTGCATACCAAGTAGAAAAAATGAATGAATCATGGCAAAAATAACCAATGGCATATTGGATGTCACTGCCATGGCAAGAACTGCAGGAATAGTAATCAGATGAAAAATCAGGTAGCCTTTACCAAGATCAACTGACTGCCCTACCCTGCCACCATAATACTGCCCGGCCATCCCCACCAGATAAATAAATGATGTAATGAGCGTGGCAAAAACGTTGGCTGAACCTCCCTGACCGGCAATTGCCATAAAACTCTGATACAGATCCTGATTCTGCAGTTCAAAGTAGGCGGGTAAGGTGATGGTTGTCGCCCGGTACACAACTCCACCAAGCATCATGGCAACTAGAAGAACAAGAAAAGGAGCAAAGGATTGTTTACCCTTTAAAGCACTTGCAACTGCCCTTTTACCAGTATGACCATTGCGAGCAAAAGAA
>DQVD01000310.1 GCA_015661935.1 Desulfocapsa sulfexigens
AATAGATTTATATATTTTACAGGCTTAAATTATCATTTCCGGAAGGTGTTGATTGGCCCTTTCCAAGGGGTTGTGGAAGTTTGTTCTCTGTATTGATCATGAAACAACTGGATAGATTTTCATTTGAAAGGCAGCTTTAGGAACCGTTTTCGGGCGGACGAATAAATAATATTATCCTGATTAAATAGTATTCAGGGTGTACAGCAGGGGAGCCAATAAAATGCTGGTTATTTGTGAAGATTGTGCAAAAAAATATTACATTGATGAAACTCGGATAAAGGGAGACAAAGCCAAATTTACCTGCAATGGATGTGGGCATATTATCATTGTTGAAAAGCCACCGGTGGAAGTTCTTTCTTCAGATGAAAAAGTGCTACCTGATGAAGCAATAATAGCAAGGTATCCAGATGAAAATCAGCTGGAAGAGGAACAGCAAAGCAAAGTGCCCCCCTCGACTAATGTTGCAAAGGAAAAATACTTTGTGCCCAAAGGAAAAGGTGTACCCATCCGATCCTATATTTTCCTGACGATGATTATGGGGTTTGCGGTTATCAGTGCTGCCTTTTTCTATCTCTATATTAATTATATTCCCCAAATTATCAATAATCAGATAGAGCTTCGAACCTCTTCCATTACCGAGTCATTCAGCGGTGTTATCACAAAACCTCTTCTGCTTCGAAATTATCTGCAGGTAAATAAAGAGGCTCAGCGAACCAGTAAACTTCCTGGAGTCGCCTATGCCGCCGTTGTAAATAAGAAAGGTATTGTTATCGCAGGTTTTTTTAGTGATATTACCCGGTTTGACAGGGAGTTTGAAACGCAGGTAAAAGAAAAAGGTTTTCCTGTTTCCGTTCTTGCTCAAAACAAACTTGGGGCAGGAGATGGCTATAGCAGAATTACAGTGGGTGGACAGGTTATTTTTGATACAGTGGCCGCCATACCGGATTCGGGTGGCGAGGTACACGTGGGTATCTATGTATCTGAAGTTGATAACGCCATTAGCAATGCTTTGCTTTCACCGGTGACCATATCTGTTCTTTGCTCAATTCTGCTTGTTGGTTTGTTAATTCTCTATCTTCTTACCAGAATGATAACAAAACCAATGCATCAATTAACCGATGTTGCAAATCGTATCAGTCTTGGTGAGTTAGACCTTGTTATTACACCGAGTGGTCCTCGCGAAATGCGCGAGCTCGCAACCGCTTTTGAGCGGATGCGCTATTCTATAAAGGCAGCTGTGGATCGATTAGGTAAATAATAGGATTTGACTTTTTAACGAACTTATCTTCTTTAAAAAAGAGAAAAATCATCATGATACGTCTTACAACCTGTTTTTTAACAATAAGTATTTGTATTTCAGCAGCGGCTTCTCTTTCATTTGCCGCAGGCTACAAAATTTCCATGCTGCCCAGATATTCCATTGAAGAGATTAACGCAAGAATTGTTCCTCTTGCTGAATATTTAAGTAAGCAGACCGGCTTGGAGATAACACCTACATTCACTTCTACCTTTGATCAATATACAAAACAGCTCTCAAATGGTGCTATTGATATAGGTTTTCAAAATCCATATATTTATGTCCTCGCATCAAAGAAACACGATGTGATAGCCATGGCATTAAAGGGAGTTAACGAAGATAAATTCCGTGGAATTGTTATTACCGGTGCAAACAGTCCTCTGCGTAGCCTGACTGATCTTGAGGGAAAGTCAATATCAATTGTCAGCTATACCAGTGCCGGAGGATATCTTTCACAGAAATTGACTCTGCAGGAAAATGGTATTGATATTGAAAAAGCTTGTACTCTTATAGAAGCACCTGAAAACAAACAGGAAAACGTTATTTTCTCTGTGTTTGCGGGAGATGTGGATGCTGGTTTCATACGTGAATCCGCACTCCACAAGGCAGACGCGTTTGTTCCACGCAATGCACTCCGGGTTATTGAAGGTACGGCCTGGTTACCTAATTGGGCTGTATCTGTTAATCGAAGTATGCCGGAGGGGGATAGAGGTAAAATTGCCAAAGCTCTGTTGGAGCTGAAACCTGGGAGCTCTGTTTTGGGAGCCTTGAAAATCAACAATTTCAGGTTGGCTAAAGATGGTGAGTATGATGTTGTTCGTAAGGCCGCAGGACTTGATAGCCCCCTGAATAAAGGGAGTATGGAGTAGAAAGTGCTCCAGATTCTTTATTTTGCTATATTATACAACCTTCAAACAGATAATAAAAATCATGAAAAAAATAGTACTTTTTGTTCTGATTCTGGTGTGTGTCTGCAGTGGAGTAACTCAGGCGGAAGATAAAAAGCTTTCCATGTTACCCCGCTATTTTCCAGATAAGCTGACAGCCATGATTGTACCATTGGCTACTTATCTAAGCAGTGAAACCGGTATGTCTTTTAAACCCGTGCTTACAGAGAACTTTGCAAACTACGAATTAGAACTCTTGAAAGGGAACATTACAATTGGCTATCAAAACCCTCTGGTTTATGTCAATATTTCCAGCATTCATGAAGTAATTGCTACTGCCGTGAAAGGGGACGGTGGCGATAAGTTCAGGGGAATTATTATTAGCAGGCCCGATTCCGGTATCAGTAGGATCGCGGCGCTGAAAGGGAAAAAAATAATGATCGTGAGTAAAACTTCAGCAGGTGGTTTTTTATCCCAGAAGTTAACGCTCAAGGAAAATGGACTTGACGTCGAGCGTGACTGTACCTTAAGTGTTGCTGCTGATAACCGTCAGGAAAATGTTATAATCTCAGTAAGTATCGGGGACGTTGATGCCGGTTTTATTCGTGAGTCGGAACTTCACAAGGCTGATGAATTTATCATTCCGGGTTCGGTGAAAGCTGTGGTGAAAACTTCCTGGCTGCCGAACTGGGCTCTCTCGGTAAATAAAGATCTGCATAAGAAGCAAAAAGATGCTATCCAGGGAGCGCTTTTAAAGCTTGAGAGTGACAGCACAGTATTAAAAGCTATGGAGTTAAAATCCTTTATTGCGGCAACTGATTCGGATTATGATATAATTCGCACCCTGAAAGAGTAAAAGCAATGGAATTGAATGTGAATTAAAACAATTCTCCACCAGGGATGCTCGAAGTCTGCGCTTATTGAAGCCGGCATCAAATTTGAATACAAAGTTATCTTGTAATAAGTGAATGATAATACCTAAGGAAACCCCCTGTTTATCAGGATTGAATAGTTACTATCTAAATTTTGAGAAGCTTATAGAACACCTGCAGGGGGAGATTGGGTCAGGCTGCCTGCATTGTCAGGCTGTAGATCAGGAAATACTGGTTTATTTTGACGAACGGGAGATTATTCGTGGAGTGATACAGAACAACGGTAAACATGCTCGGGCTTCACAGGATCTGGATGCTGTCCTCCAGGCTCTGACCATGAGAAATTATATGATTACCGTCTACTATCTTGATCCCGCCTCAGTTTTTTATTGGGCTGAGATGCCCGCTTTTCAGCGCAACAAAAACACTGTTAATTCAACAAATATCACTTTGGCAGACCTTGCCGTACGTTTGCGGGAAATGAAGTTTTCAGGATTTGTTGATATTGACACTGAAAACCATCGAGATAGTGCGCTTCTGTTTTTTCATCAGGGGAAACGTTGTGGCGGCTCATGTTCCTGGGGAAAAGGAGGCTTAAGTCTTTCAGAAGATGATTACAATCGTCTGCTTGCCAGCATAAAAGAAGCTGATGTTGCAATATTTTCCATAGGCCGTTTTGTTATCGACGAGGCAGTACCTCAAAGGGCGGACAGGGAAGACTCAGCCGATGAGATTACAGAGAGACAATATTTGTCCAACCTTGATACTGCCATAAAAGAATTTTTAAACATATATATCAATATCCTGGGAAAGAAGATTAAAACAGACCCGATTATATCGTTGAAACAGAAATTTCTCGATACCATTCATGAATATCCCTTGCTTGATCCTTTCACAAATTTTTTTCAATTGAACAGC
>DQVD01000093.1 GCA_015661935.1 Desulfocapsa sulfexigens
CTCAAGGATATTAAAAGTCCGGCAGACCTGCGCAGCCTTGAAATTACCGAGCTTGAAATCATTGCCGATGACCTGCGTGACACCATTATTAATACCGTCTCCAAAACCGGTGGTCATCTTGCCCCTGGCCTTGGTGTTGTTGAGCTGACTCTTGCCCTCCACTATGTATTCAACACTCCGAAAGACAAACTTATCTGGGACGTGGGCCATCAGGTGTATGCCCATAAACTGCTCACCGGCAGACAGGATCAATTCCCTACTCTTCGGCAATATAAAGGCTTAAGCGGTTTTCCAAAATTTAAGGAAAGTGAGTACGATGCCTTTGAAACAGGCCACTCATCCACTTCCATCTCAGCAGCTCTTGGCATGACCTGTGCGAAAGTTCTGAAAAACAACGACGGTAAGGTGGTTGCTATCATTGGCGATGGTTCAATGACTGCGGGATTAGCCTTTGAAGCCCTGAACCAGGCTGGCCACCTGGATAAAGATCTGATTGTTATCTTAAATGACAACGAGATGTCCATCTCTGAGAATGTTGGTGCCATGTCAAGTTTCCTGTCACGACAACTTACCAGCAAAACCATACGACGATTACGTAAACATATCTCTACCCGTTTAAAAGAACTACATGGTGTTGGGGACAGGTTTTTAAATGTTTTGAAGAAGAGCGAAGAAAATATTAAAAATTTCTTTACTCCGGCAATGCTCTTTGAAGCGCTAAAATTTTATTACATCGGCCCTATTTCAGGCCATGAGCTGGAAGTTTTAATCCCAACGCTGGAAAATACCAGGGACAATGTTGACGGACCGGTTCTTGTTCATGTGATAACCAGGAAAGGTAAAGGCTATGAGCCTGCCGAAAAAAACCCCGGAAACTACCATGGTTTGGGGCCCTTTGATATAAAAACCGGTATTCCTCACACATCACCCTGTCCAATAAGCTACACTGAAGTATTTGGAAATACCATTTGTAACATTGCTGCAAAAAACCATGATGTTGTCGCAATTTCTGCCGCTATGCCCGCTGGAACCGGTCTCAGCCATTTTGCCCGGGAATTCCCGGATCGATTCTTTGATGTAGGTATTGCAGAGCAACATGCTGTAACATTTGCAGCAGGCCTCGCTGCTGAAGGGATTCAACCGGTTGTTGCTATTTACTCTTCATTTTTCCAGCGTGCCCTGGATCAGATCATCCATGATGTGTGTATTCCCGACCTGCCCGTGACCTTAGCCATAGATCGAGGCGGAGTTGTTGGTGATGACGGCCCTACTCACCATGGAGTTTTCGATATCTCATTTCTCCGATTTATCCCAAACCTCACATACATGGCACCAAAAGATGAGAACGAGCTCCAACATATGCTTCACACTGCAATATCGCTTTCGGGGCCAGCTGCAATACGCTACCCGCGTGGCGCCGGTGAAGATGTGGAAATGGATGCGGAACTTACAAACCTTGAAATTGGTAAAGCTGAATTATTACGGGAAGGAAAGGATATTTTATTGCTGCCAATCGGCAACAGGGTCTATCCCGCCATGAGGGCGGCCCAGGGTTTGGAAAAACTTGGAATTGATGCAGCCGTTATTAATCCACGTTTTATTAAACCACTGGACAAAGATCTCCTGTGTAAATGGGCAGAAAAAACCGGACGTGTTTTAACTGTTGAAGACAACGCTGAGCATGGTGGATTTGGAAGCCTGGTACTGGAACTCCTCTCAAAAAGTAAACTCTTTGGAGTCAAGACTCACCTGCTTGGATATCCTGATCATTTTATTGAACATGGGCCGCAAAAAACACTTTGGAAGAATTCAAAATTGGATTCTCCTTCCATTATCAGTGCTGCCATGGAACTACTAAAAGATTAATTCCTGCCCTTACGTTCCCACGCAGGAGCGTGGGAACGAGGAGAAACAAAGATCAACCTTTGTGATAATAATCCATATACCAATGGACAAAACTCTTAACACCAACATCCAACGGCGTATCGGGTTTATAGTCAAAATCCCTGATCAAATCATCCACATTGGCATAGGTAGCCTGAACATCACCCGGCTGCATTGGTAAAAAATTCTTATCGGCAGTTTTCCCAAGATTTTCTTCCAGCAACTGGATAAAATAGAGAAGCCGTTCTTTCTTATTATTCCCTATATTATAGATTCTGTACGGACAGTATGATGTCGCCGTATCAGGGCTGTCAGAGTTCCAATTAAAGTCCGGTTCTGCAGGTTTTTGCACCACACGGGCCACCCCTTCAACAATATCATCAATAAAGGTGAAATCACGTGCCATATTCCCGTTATTAAATACGTTGATTGGTTCTCCGGCAAGAATTGCTTTGGCAAAAAGCATGGGTGCCATGTCCGGTCTGCCCCAGGGGCCATAAACAGTAAAAAACCTGAGCCCGGTACAGGGCAGTCCAAAAAGATGGCTATAAGAATGGGCCATCAGCTCATTGGATTTTTTGGATGCTGCATACAAGGAAACAGGGTGGTTGACATTATCATGTTCTGAATAGGGTTGATGCGTATTTGCGCCATAGACCGAACTTGACGATGCGTATACAAAATGTTTCACCCCTGAATGTCTGCAACCTTCGAGGAGGTTGGCAAAGCCCACAATATTTGTATCAATATATGTTGCCGGGTTTATCAGGGAATAACGAACACCGGGTTGCGCAGCAAGGTTCACAACAGCGTCGAAACTGTGGTCAATAAAGAGTTTCTCCATGGCTCCGCGATCCGAGATATCCACCTCAAGATTCTGAAAGGTATCACTTGCGGCAATTTGAGTTAATCGATCTTTCTTCAAATTAACATCGTAATAATCAGTGATGGTATCAATCCCTATCACTTCACAACCCGACTCACAAAGTGTTCTGGCGAGAAACGAACCTATAAACCCAGCCGTACCGGTGACCAGTATTTTTTTCATTTTCATATTTTCATCAATCATCAAAGTCCCCTTCCGGCCCTTTATCCGTATCAAGCTCTGCGGCTCGGGCAATAATCTTTTCCTTTGTCCAATCTGCAGGATCTTCAATTCGTTCTACTTTAGGCCCAAGGTCATGGGAACCGGCTTTTAAGATTTCTGCCTTTGCAAACTCAGCTGAATCACCTGCTGAGAAAACATTAACCAGCATATTACAAATAAACTCTTCAACCCGTGCACACATCCGCTCGCGAATATCACTTGCCTGTCCCGAAAGCCTGTTCTCAAAAGGAAGATTAATTTTTTTATAATCTCCACCTTTCCAACCCTTATCATCGGCATAAGCTACCATTTGCTGCCACATTTCTTCTGTAACACCTTCACCCTGAACTTTCTTAAACATTCCGTTCTCATCGAGGATGGCATTTCCATAGTCATTTACTTCAAGCCCCCAGGAAACCATCTGTAACGCAGTTGCGACATTGGCTTTGGTGGTTGCTGTTTCACTGCAGATGGAACGAAGACGTTCCGAGCTGTTTCCGGAAGTTCCATGCTGTGCACCGGAAGTTCCGTATGGGGCAAGTGCCTTATGGATCTCACCTGTAAGCCCTACCTGTATCCCTTGGCCTGATGCTTCAAGACCGTGGATACTTCCATTATTCAATGCAATCCAATCAGCACAAATTCCATGAGCATTCAGTCCTTTAATTAAAAATGAGGCATCATCAACGGTGGATAAACCCTGTTCACCTTTAATTTCACCGACTTCAGTTTCAAGCCCGGCCCATGCAGGAATGAACCTGTTAAGCTCAATATTTGCAAGCAGGTTTTTATCATCAAGCATATGTGAAGCATCAACAGCAATCGAGGTGATGCCCGCATCAAAGATGGAGGGTATTTCCACTTTAGCCATGGCCATATCACCTTCCTGCTTAATTCCGTAGTGATCGGCATGAATGGCAACAGGTATTGTAATATTCAATTCATTACAGAGACTATCTACAATTGTTGCCATGTTCCAGAAACTTACAGGACAATATGCATTGGCACCACCTTCTGAGCGGGCAATCTCTATAATAATTGCACTATTGGCCCGTTGTGCAGCAAGCAATGCCCCTCGAATAACAAAGGTGCTTCTGCCGTTGGCTGCCATGGTCATGGCACCGCCTTTCACTCTCATTGCACGATCAATAACTTTGCCACTTACAAGCAATGCTTTTGAATTTGGAAATAATTTCTTTATATTAGGCGGACGACCAATCTCAAGAAGCTTTGCATATTCTGCGCTGTTGCTCATAGTAATCTCCTATAATCATTTGTTTTATAACTTCTCTTTTCACTCATTTAGGAACGGGGACGAAATAACTTCCCCAATTTAGGCGCTCGTATTTAGCGCCTTACAGAACAATTTCCTGTTTTTTTCAAAGAAATTTTCTGATAAGGCACTTATCCAGTGAACTGCCTTTCTTCCTGAACAGGGTTAGAAAGCACAGGCGTATGTGAAATGGAAATGCTCAGGAATAAATTTTCAGAAATGAAATGGGGTGAATATTCTCTTCTTGCTCTCTATATTTCTGTTCTGTCAGGTGTGGTTGTTGCCTGGCAATACGATCCTGCAACTCCACTTTACTCGGTCTCCACATTAGATTTATTGGTTCCCTTTGGTGAGTATTTCAGATCCCTTCACTTTTACTCCAGCCAATTCTTTTTTCTCTTTTGTATATGCCATGTAATTGCTACCTTTGAGCAGGCCCAGAATTACTCAAAGAAACAGTGGCTTATGCTTACGGCAACCCTTCCCGTAGCATTGCTTATCCTGTTTACCGGCTATGTACTGCGTGGTGACTCAACCGGATCTTCCGCAGGAATGATTGCTGAAGCAATCGTATTAGATTTACCCCTTATTGGCCAACCTATAAATAATCTCTTTTTTTCCATAACAGATAATGGAATGAAACGGGTATACATAAACCATATCATTGGTTTTGGACTGCTCTGGGGATGGCTTGCCTGGAGTCATGTGAAAAAGTACAGGGTTGCATTCAATCAGCATATTCTGTTGACCATATCTATTATGCTGTTTTCAGTTTTTGTTGCCGCCCCCTTTGAACCTGACCATCTGGGGGTAACGTACATCGCAGGGCCATGGTTCTTTCTTGGACTTCAGGAACTCCTGCGGTATCTACCTCCAATGATTGCCGGAATCTTTATTCCGGTAACATTGCTTCTTGGGATAGCTCTTCTCCGAAAAGATCACCCTAACTATCGCTGGATTCTAATCTTTATCTTCTGCTGGTTGTTTATATACGCAATTCTGACTGCAATTGGATTCCTTCGATAGCTATTTTTTAAAATCAGCGAATCTCTACCCCATTATCTTTCAATGTTTCTTTCACTTCAGCAATAGGCACTTCCTTACGATGAAAAATCCCGGCGGCAAGCGCTGCTTCCGCATCAGTCGCCCTAAAAACATCGACAAAATGAGCAGCTGAGCCAGCTCCGGAAGAGGCAATTACAGGAATACTAACGGCACTTTTCACATGATTGATCAGCTCAAAATCAAAGCCGCTATTTGTTCCATCCTTATCAATACAATTTAAAAGTATTTCTCCGGCACCCAATGCTTCACAGCTTGAAGCAAGCTGAACAGCATCAAGATCACGCCCTTCCCTGCCGCCCATGACAGTACACTGATACCAGCAATACTCTTCACCTTCAGGCCCGGGAACAACGGTTTTAATGGTATTGTGATCCGTATCTTCAGGGTTTTTCACATACACACGCCTTGGGTCAACTGAGATAACAACGGCCTGTGCCCCATAAACAATTGAAATCTGCTCAATGGAACTTTTGCCGGTTTTTATACCGGTTTTCAAATACTCTTCTGCTGTATAGCAGGCATCAGAACCAATGGAAATTTTGTCAGCCCCGGAACGGAAATATTCGGAAGCAACATCGAGTGCTGTATATTCTTTACCATTACTATCAGTAAACTCACGTATTCCTCCTCCGATGGTAAGAGGTACAAACACATTTTCAGAAGTCTTCTGCAAAACCTCAAGCATGGGCTGATCTTTCATGGGAAAATCTCTAAAGCCAGTGATATTTAAAAAGGTTATTTCATCTGCACCTTCCTCGTAATATCGCTTGGCCAGCTTCACAGGCTTTCCGAGATTTCTCACCTCTCCCTTATCGCGAACATCATACTGATCACCTTTGGTGACCACAAGATCCCCATTGTCATTGGTTCGTACATCAAGACAGGCAATAACGCGTTTGGCTATCTTTGTCTCTTTTTGACTGCCTGATAATTCTTTTGCTGAAACAGTGATGGCATCATCTTTTTTAGATTTCAGATAATTCCCTAGAATATTCAATCCGGCTGAACCACTCTTTTCAGGATGAAACTGAAATGCTGTAACATTTCCCTTCTGAACACCACTTACAAACTCTTCGCCATAGTTAGTGGTGGCGAGCAGCCATTCCTCATCACTCTCGTCAAGTGTGGCCCTGTAAGAATGTACAAAATAGAGCTTTTCACCATTATATCCAGCGAATAGAGCAGATTGTTTATGCAAATTAACGCCATTCCAACCAATTTGCGGCACTGACAGGCTACTCTCTGTAAAACGTTTTATCTGTCCTTTTAAAATTGAAAGCCCGGCAACACCCGGAGATTCTTCACTGCCTTCAAACAGAGCCTGCAAAGCAACACAAATACCAAGCACAGGTTTATCGGAGTGAATTCGTTCAATTAAAGGCTCTACAAAACAATCACGCTGCAAACGCTCCATAACTGACCCATAACTGCCAACACCCGGGAAAATTAAACAGTCCGCGCTAAGTATATCCGCTGGACATTTAACATCCTGCACGGTGTAGCCAAGCTTTCTAATTGCATTTCTGACACTTCGGACATTGCCGGCGCCATAGTCAAGTAATGTAATCATTATTTCTTTAATTGATAAGTTCGTAAAAAGGTCAAATTTAAGATGGCTAAGGAAAAAACTTCATATGCGAGGCGCATATTTTTTATTTGATTTCGGCGTACCAGGGTACGTCGTAATTAAATAAAAAATGCAGCAACGAAGCAGATGAAGAGTTTTTACGACGCCATCAATTCAAAGGCTTATAATATTTTCCATTGGCACAGCCACGACAGAGACTCTTACCATCTTGCTCAACATCACGACAATCCTGAACCCAGTCACCACAGGATTCGCACTGCACCCGTTTCAGCGGTCTGCCTGGCATATCCTCCTTGGGAATATCCACCTGCACTTCATCAATGGTGAACAGTTCTTCCTGCGGCATCATTTTGTACGCAGCAAGCTGACGCTGATATTTGTTTTCAATTTCAGGGCAATATTTTTTGGAAAGTTCACGTGACTCTTCTCGTGCAACAATTCGAACTGCCTTGCCGGTATCAAGATTTACAAAGGTGGCAGCCATAACTCCGTAATCAATCCAACGCATGGATCGTTTCCCCA
>DQVD01000435.1 GCA_015661935.1 Desulfocapsa sulfexigens
ATGGCTGCCACCTATTTTTTAGGTGTTTTTAACGATAACTTTTTTAAGCAGGCGGCCTTGCTTCTGGCGGTTCTTTCCGGATTATCAGGACTCCAGGGGAAGGCAACCATGCTTTTTTCCCTTCCCTTTATTCTTTTTTCTGCCTATGGCGGCTGGCTAGCCGATCGTTTTCCTAAGCGTCAGGTTATCATTGGAGTAAAATTCCTTGAAGGTATCGCTATGCTGATTGGTGCCTATGGTATTATTACACTCAGTTGGGGCTGGATACTTGCCATGGTTTTCCTTATGGGACTTCAGTCAACTTTCTTTGGTCCTGCTCTCAATGGCTCCATCCCGGAGCTTTATCCTTCCTGGTATGTCACTAAAGCAAATGCACTTCTTAAACTGGTGACAACGGCTGCAATACTACTTGGAATGGCGGCTGCCGGAATTGCACTCGATCAGCATTGGCTGGATACAGATATTCCTTTTGGCAGAGTATTGGTTTCGGTTACTGTTTTGTCAGTGGCACTTGCTGGTATTATTGCAGCTTTTGGAATTAAAAGAATCGAGAATATAAACAGTAAAAGCCCTTTTCCATGGGCAGGGCCCATTGTATCACTACAGGATAGCATAAAATTGCGTCATGATCCGCCGCTGTTGCTTGCAGTAATTGGGGATACATATTTTTATTTTTTAAGTTTAATTGCTGTGATGCTTATTAACACCATGGGTGTAAATGAGCTCCAGATGTCAGTGACTGCAACCAGTTTACTGGCGGTATCGCTGATGGCCGGGGTGTGTATTGGAGCACTGGTTGCTGCTAAAATCACCAGTCCGGAGCGTTGGTCTCATGTCCTTGGTCCTGCAAGCTTTGGGATGGGACTCTGTTTGTTTGGGGCAGGTATAGTTGCCGGAATGGAACTTGATTTACAATGGGTCTTGCTTTTTGTATCTCTCATGGGAGCAGGATTTTGTGGTGGTATATTCCTTATACCGCTGACTGCTTTTATACAGGTTCGTCCAGATTTGAATAAGAAGGGGAAAGTGATAGCTGCTGCAAACTTTTGTGCTTTTACCGGAATGCTGATAGCAGGGTCTATTTTTACTCCATTTGATAAGAATTTTCTTCCATCTTCAAATGTGCTTTTTCTGGGAATAATTGGAATGATCTCAGCCGTTCTTTTTTATGGTGGTCACAAATTTATCAATTCTTCAGCCTATGACGGTTCAACAGGAAGAGAGAATAATGTTTAAAAAACTTTTTCATGTGCTCATCTTATTTGTACTTAGTCTCCGTTACAGAGTTACAATTATCGGCTTGAATACTATTCGTGAAAAAGGGAACAAATCCATTCTGTTTATGCCGAACCACCCGGCACTTATTGATCCGGTTATTATGATGGCCCGGCTTTTTCGTGATTTTGCTCCCCGTCCTTTAGCCGATGAGGTGCAGGTGGACAGAACCCTGCTTCGTCCACTAATGAAGGCAATCAATGCTGTGGTCATTCCTGATTTGAAAATAAAGGGTAATCAGGGAAGAAAAGCTGTCATTGATGGGGTACAGGAAATCATCAACGGTTTGAAACGTGGGGATAATATTCTCCTTTATCCGGCTGGAAAACTCTATCGCAGCCGACACGAATCCCTTGGCGCAAATAGTTCGGTTGATCTTGTGTTAAAAAGGGTTCCAGATGCCAGAGTTGTACTGATTCGTACTACTGGCCTCTGGGGCAGCAGTTTTAGTCGTGCTTGCGGCGAGGTTTCACTTACTAAGAATATTCGTTTATATTGTCTGGCCATCGTTTCGGCAGGGTTGTTTTTTATGCCAAAACGTCAGGTGACCATAGAATTTGTCGAGCGGGATACTTTTCCACGAGCTGCTGATAAACAACAGATAAACAGATATCTCGAAGATTTTTATAATGAGGTTGAACAATACAATACGACATATCCGTATTTCTGGTGGAAGGGAAGGGCAGCGAGACAAGTGCCCGAACCTGCACGAGTCTGCATTGGTGATGATACCAGTCATATTCCTGCAGCAACAAAAGAACTGGTTCTTGAAAAACTTCGCGAACTGAGTGGTGTTAAGGTTATCAACCTGAAGGATACTCTCGCCAACGATCTTGGTATGGATTCTCTGATCATGGTAGAGTATTCAGCCTGGCTTGAGTTGGAGTTCGGGGTGAATTTGTCGACACTTGATGGACTCCAAAATGTGGCTCACTGCATATTAGCTGCAGCTGGAGAATTCAGTTCTCCAGAAGGCACTGAAGAGATATGCGTTGATGATCGCTGGTTTGCAGGAAAAAGTAATGCTTCACTTGCTATGCCGCAAGGGGATAATGTGGCAGCACTTTTTCTTTCCCAGGCAAAGAAAAACCCTGCTAAAGTGATTGTGACAGATCAGATCAGCGGGCCCAAAACCTATAGGGAATTGGTCACTGGTATTTTTGCCCTGAGATCTGTGATTTCTTCTTTTGCTGAAACAAATGTTGGAATCATGTTGCCGGCAACAGTGAGTGCTACACTCTCTTATTTCACTGTTTTGTTTTCGGAAAAAGTTCCAGTGATGGTGAACTGGACTGTCGGGCAGGCTAACATGAGTTACTGTCTGAAGAATGCTAATGTGCAACATGTAATAACTGCGAAGGCCTTATATGAGAAAATAAAAGGGCAAGGAGTCGATCTTGACAAGATAGGTGTGAAATTCCTCTTTTTAGAAGAAATGGCTGCTGGAATTACACTTCCTGCAAAGTTAAAAGCTCTGTTTCGCGCACGGTTTTTATTACGGAGTCTTGAACAGGTTGATATAAAGGAAACAGCTGCAATTCTCTTTACATCCGGTTCCGAATCACACCCAAAGGCAGTGGTGTTAAGCCATACAAACTTCCTTGCTAATATTGCAGATTTCACAGCTGTACTGACTCTTACAAAAAATGACAGTCTTCTCGGAATGCTCCCGCCTTTTCACTCACTTGGTCTTGCAGGAACAGTACTTATGCCACTTGTAATGGGCCTTCCAACGGTTTATTCACCAAATCCAACTGAAGGAGCACTGCTTGCGAGGATTGCTTTTAGCCATAAGGTTTCACTCCTAATAGGGACTCCTACGTTTCTTGCCGGTATTGCAGGAGCGGTTGGAGATGAAAAACTGAATAAAGTACGTATAGCTTTTACCGGTGCCGAGAAATGTCAGCCCTATGTATATGAGGCCATGGAGAAAAGTTTTCCTGAGGTTAGCGTGTGTGAAGGGTATGGGATTACAGAATGTTCACCTGTTGTCAGTGTGAATGATCCTGCATCGCCATTGCCCGGAACCATTGGCAGAGTGCTGGCTTCCATGGAGTATGCTCTTGTTCATGTTGAAACCGGTATTCCTGTAAAAGAAGGAGAAACCGGGAAACTTCTCCTTCGTGGACCAAATGTGTTTAGTGGATACCTGAATCATGACGGGAAATCTCCCTTTGTCGAATACCAGGGGAAACAGTGGTATGACAGTGGAGATCTCATTGTTGAACACGATGGGATTCTCACATTTGCAGGTCGTCTCAAACGTTTTATAAAGTTAGGCGGAGAGATGATTTCTCTCCCCGCCATTGAAGAGATTCTCACATGTGAATTTCCAGGGGAAGAGGAACCTCTTCTTGCAGTTTCCGCAACCCCTGGCGATGATCACCCTGAAATTCTACTCTTTTTAACCTTTGATCTGGAAAGAGAAGAGGCCAATAAACTTATCAGAGAGTTTGGGTTTTCAGCATTACATAGTATTCGACGTACAATCAGGGTAGAAACTATACCGGTTCTTGGCACAGGAAAGATTGACTATCGGGCTCTTGAGGTTTTAGGATTGGAGCAAGATCAAAAATACACAGAAAGAGGAAAAATATGAGTGAAAATACAGAAAAGACAAAGCGTTTTATGAAATAGCGGATGCCTTTATTGCGGCTGAAAATAGTTATGGTGGTAAGGCAGAGCAGGGAAAAGTCAGTGCCACATTCTTATATGGTGCGGCACGGTTTAATACTTTTCTCGTTGCCTCATGCGCTTATTGCCACCACAAAGAAGACAAACGAAAATTCGGCGCATTATTTGGATAATTATTTCTACGTATCGGAAAAACAAAGTTTCTGTCTTCTGAATGTGCCCGCAGGGCATCATGTCCTTCCATCTCCCCTTAACTACTTAAAAAAAGTTGAATATTTCATCGTTCCGCCGTTCTGACGGAACGTAATGGCTCCGCGTTCTGCTGTAATCAATAAAGGGATATTCTTTGTATTGCACAGTGCCCTGAGCTCAGGTGTTGGAAAAAATAAGGGTTTGAACCGTCCGGCTGAAACGACTATCTGTTCGGGATTTACAGAGTCCAGAAATTCTTCCGTGTTGGATGTTTTGGAGCCATGGTGTGGAGAAAGGAGTATGGTAGATTTTAGCTTTGTTTTATTCATTATAAGCGCATGTTCAACTCTGGAACTGATATCACCTGGAAAAAGACAGGAAAAGCCATCTCCCTTTAATTGTACAATCAGGCTTTTATCATTGGAACTTATAGATATCTCAGAAGAGGATTCAGTATTTAAAAATGGATTGCTGATATTTGAAACTGTTACACCGGATGATTGCATAAGGATTTCATTGTTGGTCGGTGTTTTTATTTTTATGCCAAGATCATGTGCCAGTTCAATCATATTTGAATATTTCTCGTCATGGCCGCTTTCACCATTTACCCAAAGAACGTCGGGATGAAATCGTTTTAGCAGAAAGGGAATTCCATTATAATGGTCGGCGTCAGGATGAGTGATAAGTATGCTATCGAGATGTGTGATTCCTTTTTGCCACAGATACCTGGCAATTACACTTTCGCCAACATTAAATCTCTTTGAAAAAGCGCCGCCTCCGTCTATAAGCATATTTTTCCCTCCTGGAAAGATAATCAGGCTGGAGGTTCCCTGTCCCACATCAAGAAAGACTATTTCAGAAGTTGTGGAAAACCTGTGCAAAAAATTCAGAGGTGGGAAAGCAAAACACAAAGTGATTCCTAAAAAGATCGGGACTGTTTTTTTTAGAGTAAGTTTTGAAAAACATAGCCCAAGACTGAGATAATAGAGAATAACAAGTGCAGGAGAAGGTGTGGGAAGCCATAGAGTTGATGCATCATAATTTTTAAAGAAATCAGTAATTAGTATGGCTGTTTTTATTCCAATTGCACCAATTTGCAGAAAATAGCCGCTTGTCGGTGGATCAAAAAAATGAACAATTATGGCGATTAAACCAAAGGGCAGGCTCCAGAGACATAGCAGAGGCTCCAGTAAAAGGTTTGCCATTGGCCCAACTGTGGATATACGGTTGAAGCTCAAGAGCAGGAGCGGGGCAGTACCAATGGTTGCTGTGATTGATACGAGTAATGCTGCCATAATCCAACGACTTATTCGTAGAAAGATACCCGTGGTTTTTTCCTTATCTGGTTGATCTTGTTCCTGCAATAGTTGAGAGAGTCGTGGAAAAATCAGAATAAGGGATGCCACAGCAGCAAAAGAGAGTTGGAAGGATACAGTAAAAAGACTTACCGGATTTAAAAGAAGAATAAGCAGGGCTGCAAAGGAGAGAGTTGTAAAAGGGGATCGTTGTCTATGAATACAAAAGGCAAGAATAAATACAAGCACCATGATAAGTGAACGAAGTACCGGTGTTTGTGCTCCGGCAAGAAGCGCATAGATGCAAAGCGGGGGAATTGTAGCAATGAGTGCCAGTTTTTTGCAGGATATGCGCAGCATAAGATACTGGGATCGTTTTGTAAGTGAGTAAAAAAGAAGAAAAAGAAGTGAAGCAACCAGTGATAAATGCATCCCCGAAATTGCCAGAATATGCATCGTACCCGAAGCTTTAAAGGCTTCAAGAGTATCCCGGTCAATCCCGGAACGATCACCAATAAGCAATGCCCGGTATATTCCAGACTCTTTGGAGGAAAGATTACGATTAATTAAATCTCTGATGGAAAGCCGTATGTTTTCTGGAAGATACGTTAAACTGTGTAACCATGATTTTTGCTGGGATAAGGGGCTAATGTGAGTAATAGAGCTAATCCTGCCAGTAACCCGGATATTTTGTGAAGCAAGAAAGGAGGGATAGTCAAAGCCACCCGGGTTACCAAAGCTATATGGTCGCGAGAGTTTAGTACGAATAGCAATTTTATCGCCTGGCAGGATGGAAACAGGCCATGAATCTTTAAGCTGCAGTCGAACAAGACCTCTTGATGAAGAAAAATGATCTTCATGAGGGAGTCGAAGGCTCTGAATTTTGACGATAACCGTACTCCGTTCACCATCAAAGAGGGGCATGCGATGCAGAGTTCCGGTAAGGACTGCATCCTCTTCTTTGGTGATATGGCTGTTAATATCCATTGACCCCAGATGCTTCTGGCCAAAATTTGCAGAGTGCAGGATGGCTAAAGAGAGAACTGTAAGGAGGAGAAAGATTATTGCCAGACCAGATTGTTTTTTATGATAAAACAAAGCAGGTACAAAAAGCAGCAAAGAAATAATGGTGGCTGCCTTTGGATCGATCGGGAAAAATCGCTGCAGAAGCAAGCCTGCAATAAAGGTAAGACTAAGAGCGATGAGGAGGTAGTGGCGGATACGCTCCTTAAAAGCCTTTACAGCATACATTTGATAAGTTGCAGGTGGCGTTTGATCACACCCTGCTGGCTGTGTATAAATTTTTGTGCTGCATTGCCTGTTTTCTGATTATACGAATCATCTGTAAGGAGTTGTTCCAGGACAGCGGTAAGTTCATTGCGGTTCTGAACCTTAATAGCACCTCCAGCTGTAATCAGTTGTTCACTTATCTCAAGGAAATCATCCATATGAGGGCCATAGAGCACCGGTACAGCAAATACCGCAGGTTCAATGGGGTTATGTCCTCCTTGTTTCACAAGGCTTCCCCCGACAAATGCATAATCAGCATGACTATAGGTGATGTTTAGTTCACCAATGGTATCAAGAATGAAAAGATCTTTACCGCCGGCATTAATCCGGCTGCGACAGTTGGCCTGCAAATCCATATCAGCTGCGATGGATTGGATAGCTTTCCCTCTAAGGATATTCCGTGGTGCAATTACCAGATAGAGTCCGGGATATGTTTCTTTTAATTGTTTGTAACTCTGCAGGATGATCTCTTCTTCGCCATCATGTGTGGAACCGGCTACAAAGAGTTTTGTATGCTCTGGCAAAGCAAAAGACAACGGCTGATTTTTCGTTGAACTGGAATAGAGTATTGTGTCGTATTTCAGGTTTCCCAGCGTCTCTATTTGTCTATGGTCAATACCCAGACTTATCAGATTATCTTTGTCCTTTTCATTTTGCACAGAAAGAGTCTGGAAGTTTGCAAATAATGGCCTGAAGAAAAATGGGAATCGTTTATAGGAACGCATGGATTTTTCAGAAATCCGACCATTCACAAGAAGGGAGGGTATGCTTTGTTTCTTTAAAGTCGTAAGTATCCCGGGCCAGAAATCAGTTTCCACCAGAATAAAAAGATCGGGTTTA
>DQVD01000113.1 GCA_015661935.1 Desulfocapsa sulfexigens
GCTTTTGAAAACTCTAAGGACTCGGTGATAAATAACCTAACCCTGTCAGGAAGAAAGGCAGTTCACTGGATATGTGTCTTATCAGAAAATTTCTTTGTAAAAACAAGAAATTGTTCTGTAAGGCTCTAAATAGAGGGAAGGGAAGTTTAACCCCTCTGTTTTTTGACATTAATGAATTAGGGCATCCCAAAGGGGACAATTATGACACCCATTGAAATACGACAATATCTCCAGGACCGAAAGCTTGCCACGCTCCATGATATTGCGCTTCATTTTAGAACAAGCACAGAGGCCACCGTCCCAATGCTTGATCTATGGGTGAAAAAAGGAAAAGTAAAAAAACATTCCGGAAGTCTCGGGTGTAATAAAGGTTGCTGTAAATGTGATCCGGCCACCATAGAAACTTATGAGTGGCTTGCCTGATGGAAAAAACAAATTTGGCTATCAACGTGCAGCCGGGCAGGGGAATCTGTCAGATTGGGAATAAACAGCCGGGCTTATTAGCATGCTAACGAGTTCAATCAATAATTGATTCATCATTTAAACAACCGTTATGAAGAAAAAAACAAAACTCAGTGCCAGTCTGGAAGATTATCTTGAAGCAATTTATCTGATAAGTGGAGAAGACGGCGATGCTCGTTCCAAGGAGATTAAAGAGCATTTGCAGGTGAGTGGCCCGTCTGTCACTGAGGCGTTACAGCTGCTTGCAGAAAAGGGGCTGGTTAATTATGCCCCTTACGAAAGTATTACCCTTACTCCCAGGGGGAAAGAGATCGCCCGTGATGTGTTGCATCGTCACGAAACATTGAGGGATTTCTTTATTGATGTACTCGGAATAGATGCAAAACTTGCCGATGAAGGTGCATGTAAGATGGAGCATGTGGCTTCTGCAAATATTATTGATCGGATGGTTAAGTATACAAAATACATCAAAGGTGATTGCAAAGGGCAGGGCTGTGACAAGGTGAACTGTTTCGATGAATATTTGAAAACAAAAGAGGATCAGGCTTGAATGACCTATGGTCTGACGATAAAGGGATGGATACTATAAATAATATTCCGTTATACAGCGTTCAACCCGCTCCCTTATCACAGGGAGTTGCCGTTCCGCAAGTTTCTCTTTTAGGAACAGTGGTTACAACTCTTACTTTAGCCAGTGCTGTAAGTATAGGTTCAAATATGCTTGATGTGCAGAATGGCTCAATGACTATGCCTCAAGCCATATTGAATGGTGTGGCTAAAGGAACAGCGGCTACTCTTATCTTAAATACCACCGCAAGAAGTACTGCCTTACAGGTAGTTCTCGCTGCTGGTATTCTTGGGGGGGCAGGTTATCTGATAGATTCGGCAATGAAAAAGAACAGGCAGGAACTTTGTTGTAGCCGGGAAACGCAAGAGATATGAGTCTGTTTTCCCGTTCTCCCATTATCGTTGTCCATGAACTTGACAGGCGGATTCGACTGCGCTGCAGGGTACTGAAGAAAAAAGATCTTGATCCGGACTATTTTGAAGCCAGCTTGGAATCCATTCCGGGTGTTGCAGAAGTTCGGGTTAACACCGGGGCAGCTTCTGTGGCCATTTTATATGATGGCAGAAGTAAAACAAGAAATTCGATAATTAATTGTCTTACAGATTTACCGGGAGAAGTGTTTAACGGCCAGGGAGATTCAAGAACACTTCAGTCCATTCTGTCACTTGGAGCAAAGGGCGGAATCGCTTTGTCCATCCTCTTTCTGCCCCAGATTATAAGTGCTCCCATTGCTATTATTTTTTCAGCCCCTGCTGTAATTGATGGTGTGATTACTCTCTGGACCAGGGGAGTTAAGGTGGAAGTTCTCGATGCTTCTGCTGTCCTGTTCTGCCTTGTACGCCGTGATTTTTTTACTGCTGCATCCATAGTCTTTCTCCTGTCAGTTGGCGAATATCTTGAAGAACTTAGCGAAAACCGAACCACCGGTCTTTTGAAAAGTTTGCTCAAACCCCAGGTTGAAAATATCTGGGTTGAGCTGGAAGATGGTCAGGAGATGGAAATCCCCATAGATCAGGCACAGATCGGTGACAGAATCATTTGCGGTGCCGGAGAACTTATCCCTCTTGATGGTAGAGTTGTATCAGGCGAGGCTTCTGTAAATACCAGCTCCATTACCGGCGAGTCAGTACCCGTGCATGTGGAACCTGGAACCGAAGTGTTATCCGGTTCTGTAATTGTTGATGGCCGCATTGTTTTTACCGCAAGTCATGTTGGGACTGATACCTCCATGGCAAGAATTTCTACTTTCCTTGAAAATTCCCTTCGTTATGAATCTGAATCCCAGAAAAAAAGTGATGAGCTTGCCGATAAACTCGTTCCGGTCACCTTTGGACTTGGGCTTGGTCTGCTTGTTGTGACCCGTGATCTTGAAAAAGCGGCAGCTGTTCTCACCGTGGATTATTCCTGTGCCATAAAACTTGCAAATCCTGTGGCTGTTCGAGTGGCAATGTTTACCGCTGCAAATCACGGTGTTTTGCTGAAAGGTTCGCAGGCCATGGATGGGCTTGCCCGTGTTGATACTCTGGTATTTGATAAAACCGGTACTTTAACCTGTGGTCAGCTTGAAGTAACAGATCTTTATGGTCATGGCTCGTATAGTGACGACGAATTGCTGGTTCTCGCTGCAAGCGCAGAAGATCATTATTCCCATCCTGTAGCTTCCGCTGTTGTTCAGGCTGCAAAAGATAATGGCCTTGCTTTATCCCCTACCAGTCAGGTCGACTTTATTGTAGCCCATGGTGTGTCTGCCTATATAGACGGAAAGAATGTGCTGGTTGGAAGCAGACATTTTATTGAAGATGATGAAGGAGTTGATTGTTCGGGTGTTGGTGATTTCGTAACCGGCTTGCAAAAAGCTGGTAAGAGTCTCTTGTATGTAGCCTGCGAAGAAAAACTGGCAGGTGTTATTGGTCTGCGTGATGAACTGCGTCCTGAGGCAAACGAAGTTCTTAATCGTCTAAAGGAAACAGGCATCAAAAAAATAGTGATTCTCACAGGAGACGCCGAACTCACAGCAAAAGCACTGGCTGCACAATTACCGGCAGTGGATGAAGTGCATTGGGAATTAAAACCTGAAGATAAAGCACGAATCGTAAAAGAACTGCAGGATCAGGGCTGCCGTATCGGGTTTACAGGAGATGGTGTCAATGATGCCCCTGCTCTGGTGACAGCAGATGTTGGTATTTGTCTCCCGGACGGAGCAGATCTTGCCAAAGAATCGGCTCAGGTTATTTTGCTTCGGGATGATCTCTATTGTCTGCTCGCCGGACGTCTGATTGCTTTGCGCAGTCAGCAAACCATCAAACATTCATTTATCTCAGCCGTAGGCCTGAACTCAGCCTTTCTCTTTCTGGCAAGTTTCGGGCTTATTCAACCAGTCACCGCCGCATTGCTGCACAACGCAAGTACGGTTGGAATCTTGAGTTATGCCGGTATCAGAGGAAAGAGGAAAATGAAATTTGACCCTAAACCGGAAAAATCACATTCGGAGCAATTATGTATTCAGCACTCATAGATGCACCGATCCATACGGATCTGACCCTGCTTGAAATCACAAGACCTGAACTTGCCAGTTGGTTGCAACGGCTTGGATTGTTTGTGGGCAGTACGATTATTCGCCATGATGAAGAGGTCAATTATCATCCGGTGAGAGTACGTGGAAAGAAGGGTGATGTTGTAGTGCCGGCGGGTCTTGGCATAAAAGTTATTGTCCATTCTGAAACCGGAGAACGTAAACCCTTAGTGGAAATGAAGAAGAAAGAGAAGGGACATATTGAAACCATGTCCTGCGGGCGTGGCTGCATTCAGGCACTTGTCCATCTGGGCATTGAGGAAGATTCGGATGTTGAGTTTATCCGCACTCTGCCGCATATGGATTATGTCACCCTTATTGACAGGAATGTAAGAACACGAATGTCAGAGGGTGAGGCCTCACGACTCTGGGGAAGGTGTGAAGGTGAAGAAGAAACACAATTTTATTTTGCGACAAAAAATAAACCGTTTGAAGTTCTGGAAATTATAGGTGGTCGCAAGATTCACGAACATTTGAAAACTCATGGAATAGAACCGAGAGTAAGTCTTGTACTTGAACAAGTTGAACAGACAAGAGAATTGCATAAACCGGGAGAAACTCCAATTACAATTTCCAGTCCCGGTGGATTACGGCTTTATCTTAATCCTGCTCAGGCGGGAAGGATAATTGTGAAAAGTACTGACCAGGAAACTGAAAGTCTTTCTCCCGGACAGCACTATTCAGATAATGAGGGTGGAAAATAACTACTATGCCTTTCCTGCGACCTCATCCCGGGCTTCATTCCACATCTCAGAGTATTTTTCCTTGGTGCCGGAAAGAGATTCGCCAACCTTCATTTTGGTTTTATAGGCAGTTTTCATGGCGCCCTTCACAGCACGATCAGCAAAGCCTTCCGTTCCGACCTGTTCTTCATCTTTTAGACCGGACTTTTTCCCGGCCTTATAGGTCAGATAACCGGCAGCGCCAAGTACGGCCCAGCCGAGCGGATTGGTGGTTAACAGGGGCAGGTACACTATTGGGGTGGCCATTATTTGTCTCCTTTTTTTGTTGCAGTTTTAACGTCGTCTGTAGCTTCAATTTGGGCAGGCACAGCGATGATTTGAGAGGCAGCAGCTTCTTCTTCGCCACGTTTCTTGCCTCTTTTATACAGTGCATAACCGCCAAAACCAAGAATCAGCCAGCCAATTGGGGTTGTTGTTAATGGTACGTAGATCATGATTGACCTCCTTAGGGGGAATACTATTGGTAATTTATCTGTCATTCAACAGACAGTATTGACTCATTGTTAATAATAAGGATAAGCCATGGTAGAACAGGTGTCAAGTGTTTAATATCATTGGGTTTCTGTTTGTTGCGTGAAACAAGATTTCAAATCCCTAACATAATGAATACCAGCCAGTCAACGGGTTGTTTTTTTAAATAAAGGTTAACATATGAACGCTATCATCCCAGAGAATTATCCCCGGATCAGTAAAACGCTGCTAAAAAAAACCGGGATCAGGGTCAAGCAATCCATGCCCGGACGTATGCGAATTCGTGTAAACAGTTTGCAACGATGTGAGAAAAGAGCAGGCTGGATGCAGGCCCATTTGAGAAGAGCTGACGGAATAGGCAGTGTGGAAATACGCTCCGCAACCGGTTCTGTTATTATTTTTTTTAATCCTGAAGAGATAAGTATCAAAGCTATCCTTGGGAAAGTTGTTGAACAGATCCTACATCCTGTTTCCTATCCTGAACCACCGGAAGCATTACCGGGTTTTAAGAGTCTTTGTAAAAGCTGTGATTGTGGCTCAAAAGTTTCCTACAGCACTAAATTACGCAGGGTGATCTGGCTCTCCACGTTTATGTTGTATTCAGTCGTTCGTATGTGGGTTTTCAGACTTCCCCTTGCTCAAAATCCAATCAGCCTGATCGGATTTGTTGCCATGTCCGGTGCTGCAACACTGGTAAAAGAAGCAGTGGAAGATGTAACTGAGAAAAAGAAACTAACCGCCACTCCTTTTCTAGCCTTTGGCAGTGTTGCAACCATTCTTATGGGGCAGGCATTTTCTGCTTTGCAGATTATCTGGATTTATAATGTTGCTGAGCTGACAGAAGATTATGTGGGGCAGCGTTCCCGCCAGGCCATTCGAGATATTCTGGAAGTTGCTCCGGCAAACGCCTATGTCATGACCGATGGCATGGAGCTTGAGACAAAGGCAGCAGATATTAAGCCGGGAGATATCGTCGTTGTTCATACAGGTGAAAAGGTTCCTGTTGACGGTGTGGTGAATGAAGGTGAAGCACTGGTGGATGAGGCATCCATCAATGGTCGCTCGGAAGCAATTCTACGTGCTAGAGGGGATAATGTATATGCCGGAACCATTGTAAGTCAGGGTGTTCTGTTTATCCATACGATAAAAACAGGAGAAGACACCTATCTTTCCCACATCATGCAGATGGTTGAAGATTCCATGTCGAACAAGGCACCGGTAGAGCAGAAGGCCGATGA
This sequence comes from Desulfocapsa sulfexigens, assembly GCA_015661935.1. GTDB lineage: Bacteria > Desulfobacterota > Desulfobulbia > Desulfobulbales > Desulfocapsaceae > Desulfocapsa > Desulfocapsa sulfexigens_A. Next base: position 6,055 of record DQVD01000113.1, read on the forward strand.
ACTTGCCGCCCGCTTAATGAAGGTAGGGATTGCAGCTACTGCTCTTACTCTGCTTCTTACAGGCGATCCCATGCGGGCATTAACCGTAATGTTGGTCATGTCATGCCCCTGTGCCACAGTGCTTGCTGCATCTTCTGCAGTAACTGCAGCAGTTGCAAATGCTGCAAAACATTCCATTCTTATTAAAGGCGGCCTCTATCTTGAAACCATCGGCAAGGCAGATGTCTACTGCTTTGATAAAACCGGTACTCTCACCATGGAGCAGCCGGAAATAATTTCTGTGATTGGCAGAACACCATCAATCTCAGAAGAATCCATCATCACCATGGCTGCCACCGCAGAATCCCATAATCAACATCCAATGGCCAAGGCGATTCTTGCCGAAGCTGATGCTCTTGGCTTAAATCCAGAACCCCATGCAGTCTGCGAGTTTAAAGCCGGACGTGGAGTTCTCTGCACCGTTGGAGGCGATGCTGTAATTCTTGTTGGAAACCGCCAATTTATGGAAGAGCATGAAGTTGATATCTGCTGGTTTAACAAAAAGGCAGCTGCCCAGCGGGATATGGGGAATACAGTCGTTTTTGTCGCAAAAAATGGCAAGGCCAAAGGTATGCTTGGTGTGGCAAACCCTGTGCGGCCTGAAGCTGTACGAGTACTCAACTGTCTGCGGGGAGACGGTGTAAAAGCCATGCACCTTGTAACCGGAGATAATGAGGAAGTTGCCCAAACCATGATGCATGTCTTTCCCTTTGATGATTGCAGGGCAGCTCTTATGCCCGAGGAAAAAGCAACACGGGTACAGGAATTAAAGAAAGAAAATACCGTTGTCATGGTGGGAGACGGTGTAAACGATGCCCTGGCTCTTGCTCATGCAGATATAGGAATTGCCATGGGAGCTGGCGGCGCAGAAGTTGCCATGGAAGCAGCAGATATTGCCCTTGCAGATTCGGATCTGGAAGGTTTGATGAAAGTCCGAAATCTGAGCCATAAGACCATGACAATAATAGATCAGAATCACTACATGGCTGTTTCCACAGATCTTATTGGCGCAGCTCTTGGGATGATGGGTGTTTTGTCACCAATCATGGCCGGAATGATTCACATTTTTCATACAGGTGGCATTCTTCTTAATTCAGGACGTTTGCTTTCCTGGGAACCTCCTGTTGAACCTATGGATAAGTGCCGTGGATGTTTGCGGGGCTGTAAGTGCGGTAATGCTAAATGTAAGAATGAACGTAAAACCTGTTAGGACGCAAAAAAATGAAATACAAAATTACTGATAATAGTCGGGTTGATTTTACAGCCCAGGCACCGATGCACACCTTTAGGGGATGGGCAGCCGAGGGATTGAAGGGCGGGATTGACATAGACTTTGATTCCCTGAAGTTGCAACACATTGAAGTATCTGTAGATGTTAATTGTTTTGATACTGGAGATGTTGGCAAAAATAAGGCAATGAAAGAGTTCTTTCTGTTCGATAGTCATCCGGAGGCATCTTTTCTCATGACTGAGTGTCGTGAGTTTAGCAGAGTGGCAGAGAACAGCTACAAGATGACAGTACTGGGGGTACTTGAGCTTGCCGGTATCCGTCGGCAATTACCAATTACATGCATGGTTACAAAGAATGATGCGCAGATCACTATTGGTCTGCAATTTAAGTGGTCCTTTAAGGCCTACGGTATGAAAGCTCCAAGGCTTCTTTTCATGACGGTAAGGGACATCGTGGACATTAAGGCGCATCTTGAATTTACAAATAGCTAAGGAAAAAAATGAAACAATACAGTAATAAGGAAATTGTAGATACTTTTCTTGATCATGTCCGCTATTTCAAGGTTAAACACCATGTTATCGGGCGAATTCGGGTAAAGGCCAGTTTGAATGGTGCAAAAAAACTCGCTACAATGGAAAAGGGGGAGCTGGAAAATATTATCGCCTCCATTCCCGGTATCCTGGAGTATCGCATTAATCCAAAGGCCTTATCAGTGATCATTGAATACAATCCGAATGTACTTCCTTTTTCGTTATGGGAAGAAATCGGTACACTTAGTGAGTATCCCGCGAATCGGGAAAATATACAGACGCAACTCCTGGATATCATGGACAGGGCATAAAAGGAGAACAAAATGGAAGAGCAGAACCATTCAGAGGTAGAAAACGCTGAACCTGTTGATAGTTCAGATGATCACGCTCAGAATGCAGAATCCGAAATCACCGGCGATGAACACGTTCAGGCGGTATCAGAACCTGTAATTGCAGAACAACCTCAGCAAACATATAATCTGCCTCCGGGATATGCTTATGATCCGGCAAGCGGTCAGGTGTTTTATGTAGGTCCTGCAATGCAGCAGCCTGTACAGCCAACCTTTGCTCAGCCTGGAGTTTATGCACAGCCACAACAGCCTGATCCTGAACAAATTGCAGCAGCACAGGCGGCATCCACACAGCGTTACGGTCAGGTGATTAATTCGGTGGAGCAGTTTCTTGAAGGAGAGGCCACAGTGTCTGATGTGGTGAAAACGCTTTACACCAATACAGCAGCAGACGATCAGCTCTGGAAAGGTGTAATTGTCGGCGCGGCCGCTGCGGTGTTACTGACAAGTGAACCGGTACGTAAAGTCATGGGGCAGACTCTTAGGGGCGTGTTTCCCGGATTAAAACAGTCGCCGCAGACAGCAGGTGCATCAACAACCGCTGCCAAAAATACAACAACGGAAACACCAATACCAGATAAGGAGTAAAAAGAATGGAACCAGTAAATATCAATCCAGGCACGGCACAGACAGATCCTTTACATCAGTATGCCGTACCTGTGCAGCAGCAACCTGTAAATTATCCTGTTCAGACAAACATTAACACCTCTAAGATCGTAGAAGCAGGAATCTTTGGTTTAATTGTTGTCGGAACCGGAACAATGGGTTCTAATTTGCATAAGGTAAATGATGGAAAAATGAGTATGGGTGAGGCAGTGGGTAACAGCCTGGTAAAAGGAGCAGTCGGTGGAGCAGCCGCTGCATCTGGTACTGCGGCA
>DQVD01000368.1 GCA_015661935.1 Desulfocapsa sulfexigens
CGTGGGAGGCGACTTGCGGCTTGGGACTATATCGATATACATGACCAAACACTATCACATTAATCCCAATAATACAGGCATAAAGGTGACAAATACATGGGTGCATAATTCAGATAAAAGTGCACTTTTTGTAATTAACACCTTATCTTTAAGGTGGTTGGGTAGTTTTTAGGAACGATTACTGCTGGAACTTCAGTCTTGTGCCATTTTCACCCGGTTAGCCGAAATTATGATATTGAATCGGTCATAGCCTTGATGTTGTGTATGGGGAAAAGGGATGCTGGTAAGTGCCAGACTAAATCAGCCGACCACTTGTCTCAGCATAAGTTGAAAAAGGATACATTGCAAGAGTTGAAAGTTTGGTACTTATGTCAGCTATTTTCACGTGTTATTCTTTGGTAATGATACGGAAGAAACTGATGTTTTGAGGGGGGGGAATACAGAAAAATAAAAATCGTCTACAAAAGCAAAAAACGAGTTAACCCAAGATGAGTTAACCCGTTGAAATTACTGGTCGGAACGAGAGGATTTGAACCTCCGACCACTTGTCCCCCAGACAAGTGCGCTACCAGACTGCGCCACGTTCCGAAATTTTGATACTTTGTACCATGGAGTAGAAAGCCTGTCAATAAATGCTCGCCAAGCGATACATTATGTTATTTCTTTCGGTTGAGCATATTTTTTACAGCTAACAGCTCTTCTTTTATGGTGCCAAGACAGTCTAGAGCAAATGTTTCTTTTTCAACGCTAACTGTCTTATGTTTATCAGCAAGGAATTTCTTGGCACCAATAAGGGTAAAGCCTTGTTTATGCAAAAGAGTTTTGATTAGTATCACAATATCCACATCCTCGCGTCTGTAAAGACGCTGATTGGACTTGGCACGTTTGGGTTGTATCTCTTTAAATTCGCTTTCCCAATATCTAAGCACATGGGGAGCCACGCCGGCAATTTTGCTGACTTCACCGATTTTGAAATAGAGCTTATCAGGTGTTTCAACACTCATTCAGTGTTTGTTTCTCCCTAAGGTTTTTATTTGTTAACCTGTTCCCGCATCTTTTTACTGGGACGGAAGCTTATCATCTGTCTCTGTTTAATGGTGATGGTTTCTCCAGTGCGTGGATTGCGGCCACGGCGTGGTTGTTTATCACGTACATTAAAAGTACCAAAATGAACAAACTTGATGGATTCACCATCAAGAAGTCTACTCTTCATTCTGTCTAGAAAGGTGTCTACCAGTTCTGAGCAGGTATTTTGAGAGTATCCAAGTTGGGTGGTGAGGGCCTCGGCCAGTTCTTTGCGTGTGAGATTACCTTTATTCATGTCAACCTTCTCTGAGGCTTCCGTTAAACTTGGAAGTCAGTGTATTTATAATTTTTGTATGTGATTTATTAACATTTTTTTCTGTAAGTGTCTTTGTCGGAGAACGATAGGTTACTGAGACGGCCACACTTTTCATTCCATCATCCAATGGTTTTCCTTGGTATATATCAAATACTTCGCAATGTTCAATGAATTTTTCTTTGCTTGTACGGATGGTATCCAACATATCACCAGCTTTGACACTAGTGGGTACAAGGAGGGCAATATCCCTATTAACAGCCGGGAAAACGGGAAGTTGCTGAAAGTTTTTCGCAGTGGCATTCAGGTTGCAGAGAAGTTCAAAATCAAGATCAATAAAGAAGATATCCTGTTTGATACCAAATTGTTTAGCAACCTCAGGTGTTAATCTGCCGAGTTGCCCAAGTATTCCTTTATCGGAATCAAGGATAAGACATTGGGCCGGATCACTGAAGTTTTCAATCTCGTTTACTTCAGGTATACGAAAGGTGATTGCATCGTCAGTACCACAGCCGTAAAGTCTAAGAGTTTCAAGGAGTAATTCGCTAACTCCTTTAGCGTCGAAGATATCAACAGCATTGTCACTATTATAAAGTGACGAGGCCTCACCAGCACGTCTTCCGCTGAGAATACAGGTTAAACGTTCTTTTTCAATGGGCTGTTCATTTTCTCCCTGGGGAGTAAATACTTTACCAATTTCAAAAAGTTTTACAGCATATTTTTGGTAATTGATATTTCGTTTGAGGTTTTCCAGTAGTCCAGGAAGAAGCATGGTCCGCATAACAGACTGTTCTTCACTCAATGGATTAAGTAGTACTACATAATTACGCCTATGGTCATTTTTGTCGAGTGCCATCATGGACATATGCTTTTCTGCTACAAAGCTGTAATTGATGGCTTCAGAAAAACCTATATCAACCAGGAGATTAGAGGTTTGCTTGCGCAAAGTTCTATTGGGATCTTGTTCAGGGTAGCTGAGGCTCACCGTTGGCAGGCTGGTGGGTATATTGTCGTAGCCAATAAGGCGGGCAACTTCTTCAACCAGGTCAGCCTCACGTTCGATATCTATACGAAAGGTAGGTGGATTAACCCAAATGGTGTCATCGTCTTTTGATTTACACCTGATACCTATGGATTGAAGTACATCGGTAATTTTGTCATAATCCAATTTCATACCAAGTAAAGCAGATGTTCTTGAGATTCGAAGTTTCTGAGAATTAAGAGGACGGACGCCTTGATACAAGTCGATTCCACCTTCCATTGCCTCGCCACCGGCCACTTTGCACAGTAGCGACACTGCACGTTCCATGGCGGTTACACAGCCACCGGGATCAACACCCCGTTCAAATCTGTAGGATGCCTCACTCGGAAGCTTTAGTCTGCGCGCGGTGCGGCGTACTGAAATGGCACCGAAACAGGCACTTTCCAGAAGAATGTTTGTTGTGTTGTCTTTTACTTCAGAGTTTGACCCGCCCATAACACCGGCGACAGCAATAGGCTTCTCAGCATCGCAGATCATGAGCATATCCGGCTCAATTGTGCGTTCTTCACCGTCCAGTGTTGTGAATGTGGTTTCGTTGTTTTTGGGATGGCGGACAATGATCTGATTTCCTGCAATCTTATCGTAATCAAATGCATGCAGAGGCTGACCAAATTCCATCATTACAAGATTAGTGATATCGACAACATTGTTAATGGGACGCATCCCAATGGAGAGAAGTTTTTTTCGTATCCACCATGGAGATTGTTCAATTTTAATATTTCGAATAAGCCTTGCAGCATAGCGGGGACAGACTTCTGAATCTTCTATATCAACAGAGAAATCACGACCGGAGTGTTCAAATGTTGCAGACTCAACGGGAAGAGTAAGGGGATTTCTTGTAATTCCCGCAACTTCTCTCGCAATCCCTATGACCGAGGCACAATCAGGACGGTTGGGCGTAAGGTCAACTTCAACAAGAAGATCATCAATTTCCAGGGCTTTAAGTAACGGTTGACCGTGCTCAGTTTCAGCTGGTAATTCCATGATTCCGGTATGGGAGTCACTTAATCCAAGCTCACGTTCTGAGCAGAGCATTCCAAAGGATTTAACCCCACGGACCTTAGAGGCTTTGATCTTAGTTCCATCGGGCATAACCGTGCCAACAGGTGCGATGGCAGTGATCAGATCCTTACGAACATTTGGAGCACCGCAAACTATGGTAAATGTTTCTTTTCCTACCGCTACTTCACAGAGGTGAAGTTTGTCGGCGTTTGGGTGGGATTCGACGGATAAAACTTTAGCTGTTTTCAGTTTTGCAAGTTCCGGGAAAACCGGGGTGACACTGTCAACTTCAAGACCAAGCATGGTCAAGTGTTCTGCAAGGGATTCAGGACTAAGGTCTCCGGTATCTACGTATTCTTTAAGCCAGTTGATGGTAAACTTCATGGGAGCATCTCTATTGAATAGAACTGATGATTTCTACTAAAAAAACTAAAATTGAGAGAGAAAACGGAGATCGTTTTCATAATAGAGACGAATATCGTCTATACCGTATTTAAGCATGGCAATTCGTTCAATACCAAGGCCAAAGGCGAATCCACTATATACTTCAGGATTATATCCAACCTTTTTGAAAACCTCGGGATCAATCATTCCGGAACCTAGAATTTCAAGCCATCCAGTGTGTTTACAAACACGACATCCCTTTCCTTCGCAGATCACACAGGCGATATCAACTTCTGCACTTGGTTCTGTGAATGGAAAGAAACTTGGACGAAATCTGAGATCGAGCTCTTTGTCAAACATTTTCCGGGTGAATACAGTGAGTACACCTTTAAGATCCGCAAATGAGACATCTCGATCAACAAGGAAACCTTCTACCTGGTGAAACATGGGGGTATGGGTTATGTCGGAATCACAGCGATATACCTTGCCTGGAGCAATTACTCTCAATGGTGGCTGCCGGGTCTCCATAATACGCGCCTGCATGGGTGATGTATGGGTACGCAGCAGGATGGAATCACTGATATAAAAAGTATCGTGCATGTCCCGGGCAGGGTGGTGGGCAGGGATATTGAGCGCTTCAAAGTTGTAGTGATCGTGTTCAACATCGGGTCCCTCTGCAACTGAGAAGCCAAGGCTTTCAAAAATGGAGCAGACTTCATTCATGATCTGAGTTACTGGATGTAACTTGCCCGTCTCGGGTTTGCGGCCGGGAAGGGTAAGATCGATGGCATCATCTTGTGAAGATGAACCGGCAGCGCTTGAAAAAAGAAATTGTCGTTTTTCATCATACAGTGCTTCAATCTCTTTTTTGACACTGTTGGCCATCTGTCCAAGGCGGGGTTTGTCCTCTTTGGGAACTTTCCCGAGACCTTTCATGATGGTACTGCACTGTCCTTTTCTGCCAAGAAATTCGATTCGAAAATCTTCAAGTTGGCTAACATTTTCGACAGTGGCCAGCTGTTCCCTGGCCTGAGTCTGTAGATTAATTAATTCTTGCTCCATGATCTTCCAAGGTAACTACTCATTAAAACAAAAAAACAATATGCCGGTTCCAATGTGTATTGGAACCGGCATTATAAGAATATCCAGTCGCATGCGAGGCTGATACATCAGGAGATCTCGGCCTTATGCATTTGCCTCTTTGGCAAAATCGACAACTTTGCTAAATGCAGGTGCGTCGAGGATGGCCATGTTGGCCAGAACTTTACGATCAAGGTCAATGTTGGCCTTTTTCAATCCACTGATAAACCTTGAATAGTTCATACCATTCATCTTCGCACCAGCACTGATACGGGTGATCCAGAGACGGCGAAAATCACGTTTCTTGGTACGTCTATCACGGTATGCGTAGCAAAGTGCTTTGTCTACGGCTTCTGTAGCTGTGCGGTAGAGACGGGATTTTCCACCTCTAAAACCTTTGGCAAGTTTTAGGACTCTGTTTCTTCTTCTGCGGGCTTTAAAGCCCCTGCTAACGCGTGGCATCTTGATGCTCCTTTCAAATCAGAGGAATAATCCTCTGGTATTTACAAATATATTATCTGGATTACGAGTTTTTACAAATGGTCTACAGGTAAGGAAGAATCTTTCTGATTGTTGGTGCGTTAGACGGATCAACGAGACCGGATTTACGCAAATTACGTTTTCTTTTTGTGGATTTCTTGGTCAGGATATGGCTGGTATACGCTTTGGAACGTTTAATTTTTCCGGATCCGTTTTTTTTAAAACGCTTTGCAGCGCCTCTTTTTGTTTTCATTTTAGGCATTGTAATAACTCCTTATCCTGTAACAGGGAATTCACTAATAATTGTTTCTATTTTTCTTATATCAAATATAATCAAGTCTTGGGGCCTACAAACATTACCATTTGGCGACCTTCCATCCTGGGAGGCTGCAGGATAGCTGCATCGTCCTCAAGGGCTGCTGCGATTTTATTCATTGCTTCAAGGCCAACGGTCTGGCAATAAACAATTTCTCGTCCACGAAAACGCATGGTGAGTTTGACTTTGTTTTTTTGAGCAAGAAATTTCCTGACATGCTTTAATTTGAAATCCAGGTCATGTGCTTCAGTTTTTGGACGAAATTTGATTTCTTTTGTCTCAACAGTGGTCTGTTTTTTCTTTGCTTCCTGAAGCTTTTTAGCCTGCTCGTATCTGAACTTGTCATAGTTCATGATCCTGCATACAGGAGGTTTCGCATTTCCTGAGACTTCTACAAGATCCAATCCTTCATCGTAAGCTTTTTTAAGGGCATCAGCAGTGCTGAATATTCCGAGCTGGGAACTGTCATTTCCAATAAGTCGAACTTCGGGATGACGGATCGCCTCATTGATATTTACTTTTACTGCATTTTGAACCGAGACCCTTTTTCCGCGACGTTTAATGTTGCCACCTCCTAAACTTGGATTGAAAAATGATTGCTTTGAACTACAGTGTATTTCAAGGCTATCCTTACACGATTATTCTAAAATTTATATTCCACGTCCTGCCAAACACTCATCAGCCACTTTTGTGGCAAAATCATCAATGGGCATGTCCGTTATGTTTTTTCCGTTGCGCATTCTTACGGTGACAGTCCCGCTGTCTTTTTCCTTGTCACCAATGATCAGCATGTATGGAACTTTCTCCATTTGTGCTTCTCTGATCTTATAGTTCAATTTTTCATTGCGCAAATCTTTTTCTATTCGAACACCTGCTTTGCGAAGTTTCATGTAAACTTCTTTGCAGTACTCAGCCTGGGCATC
>DQVD01000350.1 GCA_015661935.1 Desulfocapsa sulfexigens
CCTTCGCCGGACTTGTCGCCGATTTCCTGTTGAATGGCGAGAGATTGCTGCAGGTTTTTGAGAGCGGTTTCATAGTCGCCGCGGGCCTTGAATATTTGCGAGATATTATTGAGAGTGGTGCCTTCGCCGGACTTGTCGCCGATTTCCTGTCTTATGGCCAGAGATTCCTGAAGGTATTTCAGAGCCGTTTCATAGTCGCCGCGGGAATGGTAGATTTGCGAGATATTATTGAGAGTGGTACCTTCCAATTTTCTGTTTTCTATGACTTTTGCAATGCCAAGTACATGATTAAACGTTGTCAGTGCATTTGAAAGTTGGCCATCTATGTATTGGCTATTAGCAATCTGCAAGAGTAGTTCCGTCTCTTGTTCCGGTTTGTCAATTTCCTGCAAACGATCCTGTAAGAGGGCAATATGCAACTGATGCAAGCCATGACTTGAGAAATCAAGGCGCAATGTATGAAAAAGCCGGGCTGCCTGTTCAAGATCCCCCGAACGTTGTTGTTGCCAATATTCTACTATTTTTTCCATCCGACCAATGAGATCGACAGACTGCATCCCATCCGCCCATTGATCCACCTTGTCATGCATCCAGACCAGCATCCCTCCAGCTTTTTCAGTAAGCTGTTTTTCAGATTCCTTTAATAATACCTTTGCCTCTTCCCTGCTCCCCAGCTTAAGTTGCCGAATCGCCAGCTCCATTTTAGTCTGCTGTTTTTCACTGCCCTCATCTGAAGCCTCACTGAGATACCCCAACATATCCAGTTCATTTTTACGCGCAACATCTGAGAGGCGTTCCAGTTTTTCCCGCAATTGCTGCCGTTTGAGCTCTCTTGTCTGGACATCGGCATACCACAGAGCAAAAAATTCGACCAGATAAGGAAGATGTTTTCGTTGAGCCCTGGATTCATTCATTGCCAGCCAGATATCAAAAAAACCTTCCTTAATCCGGTAAAGCCGGGAACGCTTATCCGTCGGATGTGGACTGACACTAAGATATCCGGCATCAGTCATACGTTTAAGCAGTACTGATGTCTGGTGGCGGGGCTTACGAAACTTACGGGCAATATTTACAGGTGTACGCTGCCCTGTGCGCATCAGGGCAATTGTTTCCAGAAGGGCACGTTCCTGTGGGGGTAAGTCTTTAATACGCTCCTGGTAAAAAGGTGTGATACGATCCAGCATCTGATGGAAACGGGCTTTAATATCAGACAGATCTTCCTCGGCAATCAATTCATACAGCATGGTGAGCAGACGGGGATTACCGCCCGTCAAGGTATGCATGGCTAGTATACGGGGTTTGAGCTGCTCAAACTGTTGCAGCAGATCATCGCGCTTATCCCATTGCAAATGCACTTTTATCAGGGCAAGGGTTTCCTCCTGACCCAGTTCTTCTACTATCTGAATATCAAAAAAGTCATACAGGGGGTGTTTGACATCATTTAAGGCCGGGAAAAATATTGGTGCAGTCCCAATCAGCATGATGTGACTGTTGTCCATCAATAAGCTGCGGAGGCGGTGAATGTCCTGCTTTTTTTTCAGTTGCTGAGTGAACAGAACATCCAGATTTTCCATCATAATCAGCAGAATTTTTCCACTTTGCTTATGGTAGTGTTTCAGCCGTGGCAATATATAGTCGATGATAACAGTATCCTGATCTTCGATTTCCAGCTTGTTATGCAGTTTCCGCAAGTCGCTGTCTTCTTCAACCTCAGCCAGCAGATCGATCAGACCCAGCAGAAGATCTGCAAAGGAGAGTACGCGATTACTTTCTTCGGGAAAGCGAATGATGGTATAGCTGTTTTTTAATGTTGCATTGGTATTGATTCCCTGTTCCAGCAGGGTGAGCAGATGTGTTTTCCCTATGCCTCTCGGGCCGATAAACAGATGGTTCTGGCCACTTTTTTTCTTCCGCCTTCGCTCCAGTTTTTCAAGTAAATCATTAAGGAGGTGCTGGCGGCCAATCGTGGTGGCACATAGACGTGCAGGATCTGTGAGGTCGCGCCGGTAAAGGCCTATGGGATCTTTTTTTTTATTCACTGGCATACGCCCAGTTTTTACACCACCATGTTTTCAGCAGGAAACTGTTGAAATCACGACGGCCATTATCTTGTTCACGGATATAAAAATCGCTTTCCAAACGCAGTAGCAAACGTTTAAAGGCCTGTTGCATTTGCCGCACACTCTGTTGTTTGGATTGAGTAAGTTGTTGCCTCTGGTATTGACTGAACAATCCATGTTCGCTGACACCATCATCGGATAAAGCAAGGGCATCCAGAAGGAAATAGGCTGCATCCTGTTCTTCATGAGGATAATAGATTTGAATTCTGGTGTAATAATGCTGCAGCTTATCATGTGCTGCCTCACCCAGCAGAGCATGTCGAAAAACTATTTCAGCGTGATGAGCCGTTAATAGATCCGGCTTTTCTCTGCGCCAGTAACGATAGAGTTCCTGAGTAAATAATTGCAGAAAATAGGGTATCGGCTCTCCCAGTAGAGAGCAAATTTTAGGAATCAGGTTTTCATCATATTGAACCCCACGACTTTCCAACATCATTTTCACAAAACCATTCACATTATGTTCCTGAATTATGGGAAGAGATTCTGTTTTGAGATCATTGATAGATTTGAGCAGGCCCAGTTCATCAAGTGTACCGCGAATATTGACAGATCCACCAAGCAACCAGCAAATTTTTCCTTTATTCTGAGAATAGGTTCGCATTTTTCTGAAAAGATGGAGAAATGACCTTAACTCCTCAAGTGAATGTTCGGCCATTACGGATAACATGTCCGGCAATTCGTCAATGATAAAGAGTACAGGTTCATTAACAACAGTGATTTTTTCCAATAACTGTTGTGCCGATTCTTTCCAACATTTTTCCCAGTCTGTTGCCTGCCTGAGTTTTATTTTAAATTCCAGAAAGTCTATTTCTTCCAAACGTAATCCTATCTTTTGAAATAAGCTCCAGGATGCTGAAAGTTTTTTCAGGTATTCAGGTTGGTGTTCGTTGATTGCATCGATTAGAGAGAGAAAAAACTCGCCGGGTCTCTCAAGATCTTCGACATTGAGATGTATGACTTTATATCCATTTTCGGGGTTATCCAACATGTGATACATGATGGAGGTTTTGCCTGTTCGCCGTGGTGCAAGAAGCAGCACATTGTCTTTTCTCAACGAATCCCAGATATCGTCGATAAATGATTTGTGAAAGTAATAATCATCGTTTCGGGCAACCCCTCCGACGACAAAGTCTGTTGTTATAGTAGCCATGGCATTCTCCGTAACTAATTTGTTGCGCATCTTTTTCATATACTACCCCGGCACCAGGCGATTGGCAACAAAAATGTTGCGCAACAGGACACTTGCGACCACCTGCAGATCTGGGGACAGTACATTTATCTTTATAGTCTTAAATCCATTTGTTAACCTTTCTTCATGGCTAGAATTGCACGAGTTATATGTCCTGGAATACCCCAC
>DQVD01000180.1 GCA_015661935.1 Desulfocapsa sulfexigens
CCCAATTCCCGTCCGATACTGCATCCGGATCAGATGCACGTAATTGTAAGCGCTCCTTCACTACTTTTTCCGAGCAGAAACAATACACAAATACAATACGAACCTGATTTGCAAAATGTTCACGTAACAGCTCCCGTTCACTCCTTGCCTGATAGGATCCATCAAGCACTACACAGGCCTGTTTGTCCGCTTGAAAATGAAGGTCTGCACGATCAATTAACGCATCATAGGTTCGCCTGCTGAACTCTGGCGTATATATACCCTGATCCACCCCTTCCTGTTGATCAGTCTCGGGAGTAATTCCTGCCAGTTCCTTACGAACTCTATCTGAATTATAATAGGGCAGATCATAGTGACTCGCCCAGGCAGATGCAAGATAGCTTTTACCTGTAGCTATCATCCCAAAAAACACCACAAGAAGATTTTCAGGCCGCTGCATATTGTTCAGCCAGAAGAAAATGCTTTTTCGCCTGTTCTATGCAAGCAGCAGTGGTTTTTTCATCCACGGCAGGATCACTGGCTGTAAACAGAGCAATTTTAGCTCGCACATACGTTCTATAGCACTTATAAAAATTCAGCATATCCATAAGTTGAGGATCTTTGGATTTTGCAGCAAATTGTTCTATAAAATAATTTGAAAGCTCACTCTCCCCGTGAAAGTCAAGATCCATGGCCAGAAAAGCAACATCCGCTGCCACATCTGTATAACGAAAACGCTCATTGAATTCAATACAGTCAAAAATACAGGTCGGATCTGATAGACAAATATTGGCCGAATGCATGTCACCATGGCAATCCCTGATTTTCCCCGCATCGATTCGTGCCTGGAAGCGATCTTCATGACTTAAAAATTCTTTTGAATAACTCACAATGGCGTCAAACTGCGCCTTGGTAACAGCTCCCTGATCCACAAAGTTCTCAGTCTGTTCAAAATTTTCCAGAACATTTACAGCAACCGATGTTGCCTTGCCAAATTCTTTTATCTCACCATCTTCAGCTGCTGCCTCATAGAAAGGTACCAACTGATCAATAATGGTATCAAGATGAGTTTTGGTAAGTTCACCTCTTGCCATCACTCGTCCCATCATCTGCTCTTCGGGCATTCGTGCCATTTTGATTCCATACTCCACGACCTCACCACTGCCATTCAGGCAAAAGCTTTCTCCATCTTTATTAATGGTGACCAGTTCTTCATACAGATCAGGACACAGCCTGCGGTTTAACTGCAGCTCCTGTTCGCAATAATATTTTCGTTTTTCAAGAGTGGAAAAATTTAAGAATCCGAAATCAACGGGCTTTTTCCATTTATACACAGACTCTCCAGCCAAAAGGACAAAAGAAATATGGGTCTGCACCAGCAGGATATCAGCGGATGCGTGCGGGTAGCTGCTTTCCTGCTGCAGATATTGTATATAGGACGGAATCGTTATATCGCTCACCATACAAACTCCTTAAAATTTGAATTATTCAAGTACAAACTTTACCTTAATTTAGCATCGTGATACCTTAAACTTTTCATCTTCAACTTTCCACTCTAAAGTATACAGAGCCATATGAATCAAGACAGCATACAACAACTCCTCACAGGAGTGCAGCAGGGAGATTGCTCAATTGAACAGGCACTACACAAGCTTCGCCACATGCCAGGACAATTTATCAAGGATGCATGCATAGACCACCACCGAAGCATTAGAACCGGCATCCCAGAAGTAATCTACGGAGAATCAAAAAGCAGTGAGCAGATAATTGCCATTGCAAAAACAATTCTGGAACAGCAATCTCTGTTTCTTGCCACCCGTGTTGATATTGAAAAAGCAAATTTAATCAAAGAAACCCTTCCGGAAATCACTTATCATAAACAGGCAAAAATGCTCACCTGTAACCTGGAGAAACCAGATACCACTCGTGTACGTGGAAATATTGTCATTCTCTGTGCCGGAACCTCGGACATTCCTGTGGCGGAAGAGGCAAGGATAACAGCCAAAGCTTTAGGCAATCCAGTTACAAGCCATTATGATGCCGGTGTTGCAGGACTTCATCGCCTGTTTGCCCAGCAGGAAGTCATTACTGCAGCCTCTGTTATTATTGTAGTGGCCGGGATGGAAGGTGCCCTGCCAAGTGTGGTGAGCGGAATGTGTAGTTGCCCTGTTGTGGCGGTACCGACATCAATTGGATATGGAACAAGTTTCGGTGGAATTACGGCTCTTCTGGGGATGCTCAACAGTTGTGCACCGGGCCTTGCTGTGGTGAATATTGACAACGGTTTTGGGGCTGCCTGCCACGCGTCGGCAATTAACAGAAAAAATGGATTTGAAACCTTGCAAGATTCAGGCAGTACAGTATAATCATCCAGCTTTGTCCTATTAAATTATTCACTAACCCGACTAAATTGGAAAACTTTTATTTATGCGGGATAAGTGCCTTATCAAAATCTTTTCTTTGAAAAGACAAGACAACATTCTGTAAGGAATGGGGACGAAATTCAACCAGTCATATTTTTATTCCAGGAACCAGAATGAACACATCACTGAAACTCAAAATTTCTGCGCTCATTTTTCTCATTGCGCTCTCTGTCGTTACCATTATTCCTTCTTTTTACAGCTCCACTCCGGACTGGTGGGAAAAATATATGGCCCCGGAAGGATTGCGGCTTGGCCTCGATCTCCAGGGTGGTATGCATCTCGTTCTCAAGGTTAATCTGGATAAGGCTGAGGAAGATTCCCTTGATCTTGCCGCCAATGAATTAAAAGACCTTTTGGAAGAACAGGGAATAAGCGCTGTTCGGACAAAATCAGAGCCAGGTGTTGTTCTTTTTACTTTGCCAAACTCCGGTGCTGTGGATACTGTTAACCGGTTGGGAAAAGACAGCTTTCCCGAGATTAACATCAATGTGGATGCCAAAGAAGGTTCTTTCCCCAAAATTACAGTAACGCTCAAACAATCTGAAATTGATTTTATTCGTACCCATGCTGTTGAACAATCTCTTGAAATTATCAGAAACAGAATTGATCAGTTTGGTGTCGCGGAACCGGTGATCATTCGGCAGGGAGAAGCTGAAATTGTTGTTCAGCTCCCCGGTGTAAAAGACCCCAAACGCGCGCTAAAACTCCTTGGGGATACCGCCCAACTTGAATTCAAAAAAGTGGCCGATACAGCAGGAATTAATATTAGTCTTCTTGCAGAGGAATCACGTGCAGCAGGACAGTGGGATGGTACCTGGGCAAACCATGCCGAACTGGCTAAACTAAACAAAGCCTTACAAAACAGGCTTCCCGAAAACACCAGAATCTACATAGAAAAAGACACCGACAGCACAACCGGCAAAGAGATTATCCGGCCCATACTTCTTGACGAACAGATTCTGATGACAGGGGAGATGGTTAAGAATGCTCAGGTACGCATATCCAACCAGTTTAACGAGCCCTACGTTTCCATTGATTTCACCTCAAAAGGCGGTAGAGTCTTTGCCAAGCTCACCGAAGCAAATGTGGGTAACCGAATGGCCATTGTGCTTGATGATGTGGTTCGTTCCGCCCCGGTAATCAGAGAAAAAATCCTTGGCGGATCTGCCCAAATCAGTGGAAGTTTCACTCATGAAGAAGCAGCGGATCTTGCAATTGTTCTTCGTGTTGGAGCACTTCCGGCACCTGTTGATATTATTCAGAATATGACAGTAGGAGCCAGTCTTGGCCAGGATTCCATTAACAAAGGAATGACTTCCGGGCTTTTTGGAGCCTTGATTGTTCTTTGCTTTATGGCAATCTATTACAGGCTTTCAGGTATCATTGCAAACATTGCTCTTATTCTTAATATTCTCTTTCTTTTCACAGGGCTGGCCATACTAAATGCGACACTAACCCTTCCGGGTATTGCCGGTATCATTCTTTCCATCGGAATGGCGGTGGATGCCAATGTTCTCATCTTTGAACGAATGCGTGAAGAGTACAGTCTGGGGAAATCCGTTAAATCCTGTGTGGATGGTGGTTTTGGCAAAGCCTTCTGGACCATTGTCGATTCCCAGGTAACTACCCTCATCACCGCCATGGCCCTGTTCATGTTTGGAACCGGCCCCATTAAAGGGTTTGCGATCACCCTGTCACTTGGTATTGTTTTCAACCTTTTCACCGCCCTTTTCTGTTCACGTTTAGCATTTGATACTCTTTACTCGTTCCGCTCTTTGAAAAAGCTTACCTTTATGCAGTTTGTAAAGAAACCAAATCTGGACTTTATGCGGATACGAAACATTACATTTGCACTTTCCGGAATCCTTGTGGCCATTGGCTTATTTGCTTTTCTTCAGATATCACAAGGGAAAGCCAATATGGGTGTTGATTTCTCTGGTGGTTCCCTGCTTCAGTACAAAGCAACGACAGATTTCACAATGGATGAGATACGAACAGTTTTTGGAGCCAATGATCTCAAACATGCCAACCTTCAGGAAGTTGAAGGTGAGCATCGCCTGATCGTTAAAATCAAGAAATCTGAAGAAGTTGTGAGTGACCTGAGCGAACAGATCACCACACTTCTTGAAACCAATATGCCGGAAAAAGGTTTTGTCCTTGAAAGCCAATCTGAAATTGGCTCTTCAGTAAGTGCAGTATTACGAAATAAGGCCATTCAGGCTATCTTCATTTCCCTGCTTGGGGTCATCATCTATCTGGCCATGCGCTTTGATATTCGTTTTGGACTTGCCGCTGCCGTTGCCACCTTCCACGATGTTATTGTGGTTCTTGGTATCTGCTGGCTCTTAAATGTTGAGATCACCCTGTTGCTGGTAACAGCCCTTCTTACACTAGCGGGGTACTCACTGAATGACTCGGTTGTTATATTTGACCGTATTCGTGAAAATATGCATAAATCAGAAGGTGAATCAATATTACTGCAGATTAACAAAAGTATTAATGAAGTTATGAGTCGTACATTTGTCACATCACTGACCACTGGCATGGTGCTCCTAGCCCTCTTCTTCTTTGGAGGATCTGTAATCCATGATTTCTCTCTGGCACTGCTCCTCGGTGTGTTAGTGGGTACCTATTCATCAATATTTATTGCCAGCCCGGTGCTCAGCCTGTGGCCTGAAAAAAAGAATTAGAAAAATGGAACAGCTGCAACTACCCGAGAATGTTAATCGGATAGAGAATGATGAAGTTTTTCGTTTTTCCTGTCATCCCGGAGTGGATTGCTTCACCGACTGCTGCAGACAGCTTGAGCTAGCACTCACTCCATATGATGTTCTGCGCCTGAAACAGGAAACGAAGCTCGACTCCAGCAGCTTTCTTGAGCGCTATGTAATTCAGGAACAGGAAGCAGAAGATATCTTTCCACGTTTTTACCTCACCATGGTAGATGATGGGCAAGCATCCTGCGTATTTGTCGCAGAAACAGGCTGCACAGTCTATCCAGGACGCCCAGGAGCATGCAGAGCCTACCCCATGGGCAGGGCAGCCATGCGCAAAGATAATAATACGATTGAGGAATTCTTTGTCCTCCTGAAAGAATCTCACTGTAATGGATTTCAGGAACAGGAAGAGCAGACGACAAAACGTTACAGTGAAGGACAGGGGCTACAGAAATACAACAACGTCAACGATAAAGTTGCCGCCCTGCTACAGCATGAAATGATCCGCCA
>DQVD01000119.1 GCA_015661935.1 Desulfocapsa sulfexigens
CGTCCCCGTTCCTAAGTAGTTATATCACGGAGAAGTGTAGAATACAACTTAGTGGCAGATGATAATTATAAATCTGTTTCACTAAACACCTCCAGATTCTTCCAGAACGGTTTATAATTTCTTTGCGGCTTAAACCTGCCACTTTCATAAAGATGCCCGAAAGTCATAATTGATGGCTTTGTTCTGTTTTTTTCATCGACTTCCACGGCAGGCTTCAGCGGTTGCCCTCCATTGTCTTTATCAACAGCAATATTTAACTGTCCAAGTTCATTATGAAGTAAGGTCAGTCCATAAAAGGACAAATCAACCGGATCCAACTTATCCGCATAGTCTTTTTCACGCAATATGGTATTAACCAGCTCCGTCCAGGCTGGAAGTGCTCCGGCAGATCCTGTAATACGCGTGCTTTTTCTGCGCATAGCCTTATTTTTATCAAAACCGACATAGACGCCAATTGAGTACCCGTCATCAAGCACCATCCCGGTACCTCCATTTGATACAGCTGGAAGATAGCCAAAGAAAGATGCATTTGTATAATTATTTGCTGTTCCTGTTTTACCAAGTAATGGAATAACAAAATCCAGAGATCCGGGATCTTTAAGGTTTTCTTCTTCCATAATTGGCAGGAAAGTATTTTTTGCAGCATACATGCCTGTTCCAAATGTGACAGTATTTTCAAGGATATGACCAAGAGCCATTCGAGGTTTCGGAGCAAGCAATTCTGTCTTCTTCATCTTTGCACGATACACCACCTCACCATCTGTGGTTTCGATGCGATCAAGGACAGTCAATAACTCCCTGTTACCTACCGATTTTGCGTCTATAAGACTCACACTTCCAGTAACAAGGGATTCATACATCCTTACTGCTTCAAGTAATGTTACAACATTTGAACCAAGCGGAAATGAAAGAACAGGATCAAGCTTACTGCTGATTCCCATTTGTACCCCAAATTCGATAAGATACCTGAGCCCCACCAAAACCCGAAAATCATGAACACCGGCGAGTACATCCAGACTATAGGGAGCAAAAGACGATAAGCGCTGATACTCAAGTCTAACCTGATTTCGAACAAGCCCTAAAGCCTTCGAAGTCAAGGTGGAATCCAGCAGGATATTTTCCCAGAATTGCTCCTGGCTTTCAATACTTTCACCTGCAAGGTATCTTTTCAGCCGGTTTGTCTCAATTATAGACATCTCTTCTGTAACACTTTTTTTGTCTACAAAAGTATACTTTTTACGTAACTCATCATAACAAAGCAGGGCTGGATGAATGGAAAAACCAGTTTTAAACGGATCTGCCTCTCCCCTGTCTAAAGTACGCCTAAACTCCTGCAATTGTTGTTGCCTCAAGAGAAGAGAAAGGTAGCTTATCTTTAGAAGACTTTTGCGATAATACAATTCTTTTCGTTTTGACTCTTTTAATTTAGCATTATCAAGTTCAACATCGATATCGGTTTTATATTGTTCGAAGTTTAAGCCGTAATGAAGACTTCTTAAAACACTATATTCTCCTACCAGATCTTCAAAAATAAAATCAGTTTCAAGATTCTTAACAGCAAGTGTAAAAGCAGCTGCCTGGAGAGTTGAACGATTTAAAACAATTCCGTATTTATCTCGTATCCTTGATCGATACAAAGTATAAGGCTCCTCTTTGCCGTTTTTAAATCGTGGCGCAAGACCTACTTTTTCTGCGACTTCTTTAAAGTCATCAGAAGACAGGCGATCAGTAAGATGGTAAAGCAACCAAACAGAAGCCAAATTTTCAGAACGAACGCCGGCCCAACTCATGGAGACTTTCTCCGTGGTTATTTTATGATCCGGCCTTGGAAAATAGGCTTGCCCCTGGAAGATAAACACATCACGGCTGTTGTTCAGCAAGTCCGCAGCATTCCAGCCAAGCTGCAAAGCCCCTGCAAACAAATAGGGTTTAAAAGCAGAGCCCATGGTTCTTTTCGCAGCTACTGCTCTGTTATAAAACCTGTTTTCAGTACCACCGGCCATGGCCTTGATCATACCGTTTTGCAGGATAAGAGCTCCCCCCTGCAATAAAGGAAAACGTTCCAGATCAAGAGCAACCGTTTCATCATCATTAATACCTTTAACACTTACCCAAACACGATCCCCCTCTTTCAATTGTTCAAGAAGAAGGGGCAGATCACTCTCCTTAGCCTCACTCCAGCGATTCTTTTTCCACTTAACAAGAGCTTTGAGGGTTCGGTCAAGACCGCTTTTTTCGATAAGACCTTCCCCTAGCTCTCCACCAAAATCTATTCTTATCAACAACTTATCAGCATTATTTTTATTCTGCTGAATTTCGATAATCTCACCAAAAAGAAATGCTCCTTTTTTAACTTCACGGTCTCCACGGTAAGTAGTTTTTGAAATTTCCTGCTGTACTTCATCACGGTCATACCCTCGAAGCCGGACATCCAGACGAGAAAGCTCACGACGAAGTGAAAAGAGGGTGTTTTCCTGTAATTCTTTATCAACACTGGTAATAACACGTACACCTGCTGTAGCCAGATTGGAAATTCCATGTTCCTCCAGAGCCTCTTTCACCTCTTCACTGACAACAGCTTCTTTTACCATCTCCATCACATAATCGAGTGCATAGCCTACCTGTCCTTCAGTGAAAACTATATCTGTTACAGCAGCCCTCGCATACTCTTCCCCACTGAGCATCCCCAGACGATTCATCTGTTTTAAAACATATGCCATCCTAATTTTGATTCTTTTCCGTACCTTGGCTTTTGCCTCTTCAGATTTACGATTAAAAGGATTATAGTAATTAGGACGTTTTACACTCCCTGCAATAAATACACTTTCAAGCAGAGATAAATCTCCGACATTTTTATCAAAATAATATCGGGCTGCGACACCAAGTCCATGTCCATTGCCACGAACATAGAATTGATTGCTATAAAACTCAAAGATCTGCTTTTTAGAGAAATGATGCTCCAGCCGAAGAGCATATAAGAGCTCCTTCAGCTTTGCCTCGTAAGACCTGCCTGAACGCTTAAATAAATTTTTGGCAGTCTGCTGAGTAAGAGTACTACCACCTTGAACAACCCGACCTGCTTCATAATTTTTTATAGCAGCGCGGATAATGGAGGCAACATCAAAACCATGGTGTTCAAAAAATCGACTATCCTCAGAAGCAACGAGGGCATTGACGAAGGTTTCAGGAATCTGTTCCCAGGTTACATATTGCCTGTGGGCATCATCAAAAAATACACCCAATGGAGTAACACCATCACTGTAAAGAACAGGGCTTTCTTTCCCTAAAATAGACTGGATATTCTCAAATGCTATTTCCTTACCCGGATGGAGTTCGACGAAGTAATAAAGTACACCCAAAAGCGCTATAATTATTAGTAATACCAGGGTAAAGAGGAAGAGAAATATTTTTTTCAGCATAGGGACAATGGAGCAAAAACTGGCGTAACTTCCTGAGAAGAATTACCAGTGCTAACGCGGGGAAAATAAATGTTTATTGACACGCAACAGAACTTATTCTTATTGCATATTCTAACTATTTCGGGTTTAA
>DQVD01000379.1 GCA_015661935.1 Desulfocapsa sulfexigens
GGAACTTTGAATAATGTGGGGGACCAACGTCTGTAATCCTGTCCGCCATGGGATTTTCGGGATCGTAACCCATACTTATATCCTCCTTGAATATCTATTCGAGCTTAACATTCTACTCGATTTATTTTCTTATGCTGCGTGACGTTTACGGAACTCATCAACATCACGATCAAAACCACCAGGTACTTCCTCTTCATTCCAGAAAACATATGGGTTTGAACGAGGCTCTTTAACCATCTGTGGAATTGGATCAAGACCCATTACCTTAATAAAGTTAGGCAGTCCAACACGCTGCATGGTTTCACCAACACGCTCACGGTTTTTACCAACTTCCATCCACCAGTCCCAAACATTTTCGATAACATCGATAAGATTCTCGAACTCGTTATCAGCAGAAACTTCGATAAAAGGAATGATAAGAGTCGCAAACTGGGCGCCATCAAGGATGGGAGCTTTTGCACCCACAAGGATGGAAGCCCCCTGCTGTGCGCCTGGACGCAGTGCGCGAGGCAGAACATTGATACAATGCATACAACGTGTACACTCAGCGTTGTCGATTTTCAGTTCATCACCTTCCATCCACATACACTCGGTGGGGCAGAGACCGATAACTTCTTTCTGGATGTCAAATGCACCCCAGTCACGACCAGCATGAGCACCACCATTAGGTGGGATATTGCCTGCAACATACTCTTTTACAGCAGCCTGGTCGATTTGAATGTCATCTTTCCACGTTCCGATAACAGCAAAGTCGGAACGGGCAAGAGCAGCAACACAATCGTTGGCACAGCCGGAGAATTTGAATTTAAACTTATAAGGGAATGCGGGACGATGAATCTCATCCTGATAGTGCATGGTCAGATGATGACAAACTTCTTCTGTATCATAACAGGACCACTCACAGCGAGACTGTCCCAGACAGTTTGCAGGAGTACGAAGGTTAGAACCGGAACCACCAAGATCCTGTCCCAGTTCGTGGGTCAGATCCCAGAAGAAAGGCTCAAGAGCCTCGGTACGGCAACCAAGGAGAATGACATCACCGGTAGAACCATGCATATTGGTCATACCGGATCCATGTTTGTCCCAGAGTTTCATGAGGGCACGAAGATTCTCTGTAGAATAGTATTTGGATGCCGGCTGATTTACACGAACGGTATGGAAATGCTCAACGCCAGGGAACTGTTCAGGAACATCTGCATAACGACCAACAATACCACCACCATATCCGAAAACACCAACGATTCCACCATGTTTCCAATGGGTTATCCTATCCTTAAAAGACAGCTCGAGTATACCGAGAATATCCCAACAGTCCGGATTTTCCTCAGCCTGACGCTTGATGTCGGAAACAAAGCTCGGCCACGGGCCACTTTCAAGCTCATCCAACAGGGGTGTATCATGCTTTGCCATGAATTTTCCTCCTTAAAATTACTGTTATACTTCAACCTTTACCAGAATATACGCATCAAAAGCGTTTGCTTCAAAAACTGACAGCCAGAGAATGAAACCGTTCGTCCCCTGCTGTCTGATTTCTTACCAACACTAATGATAAAAACAGCGGGCTGTGAAACGTACACTATTGAATAGTCATTCAGCGTTGAAGAATATCTCTGAACAAGAGATTTGTCAACAAAAAACGAAGCAGACAGAACGGAAGAATGAACGAACATTCAGTTTTATTCAATGAAAAGCCTTACTTTATCCCCGCCACGGTCAGGAACGCCTTTGCAAGTGATTTCTCGCCACCTTTTTTGTCCATGACAGAAAGAATATCACCAGCGAGAACTTTTCCAAGCTGCACACCTTCCTGATCAAAAGAATTCAGATTCCAGCAAAAGCCCTGGAATACAATTTTTGCCTCATATAACGCAAGAAGTGCCCCCATACTTTCAGGTGTCAGTTTTTCACCCATAAGAATGGTATTGGCTTTATTCCCCGGAAAACGTTTATTTGGGTTGTTATCTTCTTTTCCCACAGCAAGTGCCATGGATTGAGCAAGGAGATTGGCAAGCAATTTCTGTTGCGAACTGCTGCCTTTAATCGTCATATCGTTTCCACGTTGGCTCTTTCTAAAACCGATAAACTCCACTGCCACATCTTCGGTTCCCTGATGGAGTAGCTGATAAAAAGCGTGCTGCCCATTGGTACCTGGCTCTCCCCATATAATCGGCCCGCTTTTTATCTGTAGTGGCTCACCATTGCGCTGGACTGATTTTCCGTTAGATTCCATATCGCACTGTTGAAGATGTGCCGGAAATCTATGTAAAGCCTGACTATATGGAAGGATGGCCACGGTAGGCATTCCAAGAAAAGTATGATTCCACACGCCAAGCAGTGCAAGTAACAATGCAGGATTAGAACGAATATCTTTTTCCGTTGATGCCTCATCAAGATTTGCTGCACCCTGCAAGAACTCCAGAACGTGTTCATAACCAAGTGCAAAGCCAAGCATCACTAATCCAACCATTGAAGTTGAGCTGAAACGTCCACCAATATAATCACATATATAAAAGGAACGCAGATAACGCTTTGGATTATCCATGGGACTCGATTCACCGGTAACAGACATACAATGGCATGCCGGATCAAGACCTGCATTTTTTAATGCTGTACGAACCAGAGTTTCGTTACTGAGTGTCTCAAAGGTTGTTCCGCTTTTGGACACCACCAGTACCAGCGTCCTTGAAAGATCTACACTTTCAAGGACTGCAGCAGAATCATCAGGGTCAACATTGGAGATAAAATGAACAACACGATTGTTTTTTCTGTATGGTAGCAATGCCTCATAAATTGACCTTGGCCCGAGATTCGAGCCACCGATGCCAACATGAATGAGCGTATTATATGATTGCCCGTGTTCATTACAAATAATCCCCTGATCCAATTCTTTAAGAAAGGTTTCCAGTTTTGCAAGCTCTGCTTTCGCCTGACTCGTCGCAAATT
Source organism: Desulfocapsa sulfexigens (assembly GCA_015661935.1). Taxonomy (GTDB): domain Bacteria; phylum Desulfobacterota; class Desulfobulbia; order Desulfobulbales; family Desulfocapsaceae; genus Desulfocapsa; species Desulfocapsa sulfexigens_A. The sequence continues at coordinate 2,944 of DQVD01000379.1, forward strand.
CACAGGCTGGATTATTTGAGAAAATATCACGACAGGCGGTATGAAGAACCTGACGATCTTCAGATGGGAAATTCTGCAGACGATTCATAACATCACCTGCACGCATTCTGGCAAACTGCCCAAGCAAATCGCACTCATCAACAAGTGATTGTAACGCATCCAACACTTCTGATGTAA
>DQVD01000246.1 GCA_015661935.1 Desulfocapsa sulfexigens
CCACGTCCATACTAATCTCAGCATGAATTGCTTTATGTTTCAAGGAAGCGGCAACTTGTATCGGCTTATCAATCAATTGTGATGGAAAATCACCCTGGAGTTGCAACTGTTTAACCGTGAAAGTTTGCAAGGGGAACTTTTCCCGAAGCTCATCTGAAAGGAGTTCAACCTGATCCGGAAGTACAAAAGATGTGTCGGATTTCTCTGTTGGCTGAACTCGATAAACTGTAAACCTTTCAACATCAATCCTGCTGTTTTTACCGCCTGTGAGGAGTTCTGGCAGGCCATAATGAAGAGAAACATTATGTAACTTAACAGAGTACTTATCCCCGCCCGGAAAAAAATACGTTGCTGCGAGCACATCTATATGAGCCTGATTCCAACCAATCTCTGAAATACGAATGGAAACCGCCTCGGCCCCTGTTTTCTGTAATGAATAGTTTACGATTTGATCGAGAAATAGAAATCTCACGGCGAGCAGCATACAGGTCAGGCCAAACAACAAAATGATAGTAATTTTTATGATACGCATAGCTTAAATAAAAAGCCCCCTGCCGAAACTCATCAACAAGGGGCCTTAAACCAGATATTTTTATCTTAAAAAAAACACGGAAAAGCTGTCAGTGACTAAAAATCATATCTCAATCCAAGGCTCAACAAATGTGCCGCTGAGTCAGTGAATTCACCGTTAATTCCGGTACTCGGAGAACCATTCACAACTGTACGACTTTCCTTATAATCATAGAGATAAGCCATTCCAATTTCCATGACCTCGCTCACACGATAGCGAGCACCTATGGAGTAGAGCCAGGCATCACTGTCAGGCAACTCGAAACCAAGAGTTTCATCTGGTACAGGAGTCTCATCATACCCAAAGCCTGCCATCAGGGTAAGTTCCGCATTCAGCTTATAATCAAGACCGATACGATATGCATTACTGTCATCCCAGTTTTTGGGCACAGGTGGAGTAAACACTGCATTGAGCACAGGATGCATAATGGGAACATCATACTGAAAATCAATGGACTCGTATTCCGACCAGAAAGTTCGTTCCCAAGTCAAATCAACGGTGGCCGGGCCAAAGGTATAGGCCATGGAAATACCGAGCACGGCAGGAGCTGGAATCTCTACACCTCCTCCAGTTGTCATCCTATACGGAGATGGGACATTGGTTCCCAGAGCAACATCACCCTCCAGTCCCAAATCGATATTAGAACGATATGTTACTGAAATATTCATCTCTTTCGTGGGACGCACAGAAGCTGCAAGATTATATCCCCATCCTGTTGCATCACCTTCCATGGTACGGGTAAGCATCATTCCATTAGCTGTTTGAGCATAACTTGTTACCTGTGCATCACTGTAGATCATTCGAACACCACCAGCAATGGAAAACATATCACCGATTTTATAAGAAACGGTTGGATTCAATTCTAAAACAGTAAGACTATACTCTTCGGCAGTCCCTCTTGGAAAAGGCTGTTGCCAGCGTTTTGCCAATCCAAATGGTGCTGTTGCTGAAAGACCAAAACGGAAATTGTCTATATTGGGGGAGACAAAGAAAAAAGTTGGAATAAGAAACTGCTCTGTTTTGGAACTGCCATTCATTAAAGGGCTGCGATGATCAGTGTAGGCAACAGAAGGCAGGTTAATATAGGTGGTTGCAGCTTCAAACAGGTACCCATCCTTTGTCCACGACATATTGGCAGGATTATAATAACTGGTCGAAGCATGGGCTGCTGAGGCGATATTGGCACCTGCTTTTGCCGTAGAATCAACAGACTGTTCAGGAATACGATACCCCGATGCCAGAGCAGACCCGGCAATAAGTATGGAACTTAATGCCAATATTGAAATTTTCTTTTTCATTGTTTTCTCCTTATCCTTTAAAAGAATAGTAATTCTGTCGTCCTTGAAACAACAGGACAGATTCAGTTATTTCGTCCCCGTTCCTTATTCACCTGTATACAAATACCGCTTAATTTTATGTGTTGCTGTTTTAATAAAAGGCTCCCGCCTTTCAACTACCCGAGCCAGGCGGGATGACGGTGCCACCTGTGCATTCACTTCCCTGCGCATGGTCACACACAACTTATCAATAAAATCCCGGCGCTTAATTCTGGATTGTCCATTGGTCATGTCATCAATAACTTCGTAATCCGGATACACCCAGGCATCCAGCTTTCCGTTATTCTCAACAACAATCGATTCTACTATCCATGCGTATGCGTTAATTTTGTGCTCAATAGGCTCAGGATATACATTCTCTCCATTCGCCATGACAATAACGTTCTTTGAACGTCCGCGTATATGAAGATTCCCGGCATCATCAATTGAGCCAAGATCACCGGTAATAAGCCAGCCATCTTCTGTGATGACCTCTGCTGTGGCATCGGGATCGTTATAATACCCCTTCATAACATTTGGTCCACGGCCGTATATCTCTCCTACTCCGGTGTCAGGATCAGGATCAACGATCCTGATTTGTACTCCTTGAAATGGTTTCCCCGTTGATCCCACCGCAATGGTAGGGTCACCCACCGGTCCGCCAGCCAGAATTGGTGCAGACTCTGTCAAACCGTAACCTATGACATACGGGAATTCAGCCTCCTTCAAAAATCTTTCAACTTCCGGATTTAATGCCGCTCCTCCAATCCCCATTATCTCAAGTTTACCACCAAAAAATGCCAGAAGCTTGGCACCTATTTTTTTATACACAAACTTTCGGCCCAAGGAAAATTTGCAGAGTAAAGAAAGCAGGATGTTTTTTTCAATCTGTGGCAAAACCCTTTTTTTATAGATTTTTTCCATGATCAGCGGAACAGCAAACATAACCTTGGGTTTTTCATGATTACACAATCTCTGAAGAATGGCAGGAGTCGGAGCTTTACCGGCATAGGCGATTTTACAGCCCTTAATCAAAGGTGTTATAAAACCAAGGGTAAACTCATAGGTGTGAGACATGGGCAGGACAGAGAGGAAAACATTCCCCTTATCTACCTCAATCATAGTTGCAGCACTATAGGCATTTGCTGTCAGATTTTTATGACTGAGCATCACCGCCTTTGAGTATCCGGATGTTCCGGATGTGTAAAGAATGGAGGCAAGATCATCTTCCTCTACTTCGACAAAAGCTTTTTCTTTATCACCTTTTTTGGCTTCCTGTGCCGCACGGGCGTCCTCAAGGTATGTGGAAAACGGGATTACCTTAATTATTTCCTGGGTTGCTGTAGAATCATCAAGTGTAATTATCCGGCGCAACTTTTTCTGATTCAGTTCGTACACTTTTTCAAGCTGCCGCTGAGAGATAAAAAGGACAGGAACTTCCATCTCATTGAGAATATGATGACAATCAGCTTCAGGAAGATCCGGGAGAATGGGAACAGCAATTGCTCCCAAACGTACAATCGCCAAATAAGCGGTACCCCAGTTAGGCGAATTTTCAGATAAAATTGCCACCCTGTCACCCTTCTTAACCCCTTCCCGGGCCAGATGACGGGCAAGCGCCATAATGCGATCGTAAAACTCCTGATAACTGAGAGCTTCTTCTGCAGCCATTCCTATGGCTGGAAGTTCTGCGAACTTCCCAACACTATGATCAAGTATATAATTTAATGTCATCCGTACATCGTTCGATTCCGGCATGGGAAACCTCGTCTATGGGCAATTGTGGCCGCAAATAAGTAATTTGATAATGAGGCGCTATACTACATAAAAGTCGTTTTTTGGTCAATTAGGAATGAAACATGGATTATTACAGGGAAAAACTGCTATTTTACCAGAGGATAA
>DQVD01000197.1 GCA_015661935.1 Desulfocapsa sulfexigens
AATGTATGAAATAATTGCCGGTAAAAATGCGCATTTAATAACTTCAATGTAGGTAAGACCGACATACTCGACCATGAGAAAAGCGGCTGCTCCCATAACCGGTGGCATAAGCTGACCATTTGTTGAACAGGCAACCTCAATGGCTCCTGCTTTTTCAGCTTTAAAACCGACCTTCTTCATTAAAGGAATGGTGAATGTTCCAGTTGTTACAACATTTGCAATGGAAGATCCCGAAACAAGACCGGTAAGTCCAGATGACACAACTGCAGCCTTTGCAGGACCACCCTTCAGATGTCCAAGACCGGCAAATGCTGTACGGATAAAATAGTTACCAGCACCCGCAGATTCCAGAAGAGCACCAAAAAGAACAAACATAAAAACCATACCTGTGGAAACACCAAGGGCAACACCAAAAACACTTTCAGTTCCTAGCCAATAATGGGACATACCTTTGTTCAGGCTGGCGCCCTTATGGGCAATAACATCCGGCATAAACTGACCGCCGAAGGTATATATACAAAATAAAGCAGCAACAATCATCAGTGGAGGCCCTAAGGCTCTGCGTGTTGCTTCAAGTAGAAGTACCATGCCGGTTACTGCTACTATGATATCCATTTGAGTCGGATCGCCTGGACGTTCGGCAAGTCCTGCATAAAAGAAATATAAGTATGATGCACAAAAGGCTGCAATCATGCCGAGAACCCAATCCTGCACAGGGATGTAATTTCTTGGGGAAGATTTAAAAGAGGGATAGGCTGTGTAAGAAAGAAAAACAGCAAAGGCCAGATGAATGGCCCTTGCTTCTGTATCATTAATAACGAAGAAATTAAAAATAAATGGAAGAGGAGATGCGTACCAGAGTTGAAAAATAGTCCAGATTAATGGGACGAAAAACAGTACTTTTTTAGAAAAAGCACCGGTGGGATTACGGGCACCGGAATCTGTTTCAGCGACCATCTCCTGAAGTTCTTCATCGGTTTTTATACTAGTATCTACTTCACTCATAAGATGACCTTCAGTTATGCTTGTTTAGGGACTCACTCAAAAAAAAATTAAAATTCTGAGGAGCCATATGGACATTTAGGAAAACGATCTTTATTTATTCCTCAACGTAGCCCTGCTACGTCTGCGGTTAAATAAATAAAGATCATTTCCCTAAGGAACGTGCACGAAATAAACTGAACAAACTAATGTCCTTTTTTTCCGTCTTCTGCGTTGTTCGTTGGCCACATAACCCGTTATGTTTCAGCCTCGCGCCTTGAATACGAAAAAAATGGCAATTAATTTTTGTTCAGTTAATTTCGTTCCCGTTCCTAAACATCCATCTGGCCCCTCATATTTCTTAATTTATTTTTGAGTGAGTCTTAAGTGTGGTTCCCCTGAATGATTATGGGAAACAAGGGCGTTGCAGAATCACTACGTAGAAAGCAAAAAAAAGGCGTACCGCTTATTGGTACGCCTTTTTTATAAGGTTGGGCTATTTAATAAGACCAGCTTCTTTATAGTACTTGGCAGCTCCATCATGAAGAGGAGCAGAGAGACCATCTTTGATCATCTCTTCTTTTTTCAGGTTTTTAAATGCTGGATGCAGTTTCTGGAAGGAGTCGAAGTTTTCAAATACTGCTTTTACTACGTTGTAAATAACGTTTTCAGGAATATCTGATGAAGAAACAAACGTTGCACCTACACCAAAGGTTGGAGTATCAGCATCAGTTCCACGATACATTCCACCAGGAATGGTTGCAGTACGATAATAGTCATTGTCTGCAACAAGTTTGTCTACTTCTGGTCCTGTTACACTAACCATAACAGCGTCACATGAAGTGGTAGCCTCTTTAATGGATCCATTTGGATGACCAACGGCGAAAACCATGGCATCAATTTTATTATCACAAAGTGCTTTAGACTGTTCTGAAGATTTCAGCTCTGACGCAAGTTTGAAATCTTTTTTAGTCCAGCCAAGAGCACCCATCAGAACTTCCATGGTACCACGCTGACCGGAACCGGGATTACCAATGTTTACACGTTTTCCTTTCAGATCTTTGAAATCTTTAATACCGGAATCGGCACGGGCAACAACGGTGAATGGCTCAGGGTGAATAGAGAACACTGCGCGAAGTTTTTTATTTGGTCCTTTTTTTGCAAATTTTGAAGTTCCATTGTATGCATGATATTGCCAATCAGACTGGGCAACACCCATGTCAAGTTCACCGGCAGCAATGGTATTCAGATTGTAAACAGAACCACCGGTACTCTCAACAGAGCAACGGATCCCGTGATCTTTTCTTGTTTTGTTAACAAGACGGCAAATAGCTCCACCAGTTGGGTAATAAACACCAGTTACACCACCGGTTCCGATGGTAACAAATTGTTGACCGGCAAAAGATGGGGTAGAGGCGAGAGCGAGGGCAAAGCCGCAACCAAGGGCAATTTTTGATACAAGTTTCATTCGTGTTCTCCTAAGGATAAAAAAATTAATAAATTAATACTCTTCTGAATAATTTACTTTCTATCGAGTTAGTGTGGTTTCTTTTGTTTTAGACCTCCTTTAGCTTATTACCAATAAAGGTGTTGTAATCTTAAAGAAATGTAGGGTTCATATTGCTCAGAGATAGTGAAATTAAAAGATAC
>DQVD01000133.1 GCA_015661935.1 Desulfocapsa sulfexigens
AAATCGATTACGCCATTCAAGTAGACGTGACAGATTAAAATTCTTTTTAGATTAGGAAGCAAGTTGAAATAAGATGTACAATTTATCATTACTTAGGAACAGGAGCGAAATAAATTGAACAAAAATGAATAGGCTTTTTTTTCGTATTCAAGGCGCGAGGCGGGAACATAACGGGTAATGTGACCAACGAGCAACGCAGAAGACGGAAAAAAGGACATTCATTTGTTCAATTTTTCTCGTGCACGTTCCTTACTTTCTGAATAATAATTCTATAGCAGGACTAAAGGCTGGGGTTATTCCCGGCCTTTTTTTGTGATCATGAAAAACTTTATTGAAAAAGCTGGTTTTGGTGACATTCTTGAAAAAGTAGAGGCCGGTGAACGTCTCTCCTGTGATGATGGGATACGCTTATACAATTCCAATGATATCCTGTCCCTTGGATATATGGCAAATATTGTTCGAAATCGAATAAATGGCGATAATGCGTATTTTATTTATAATCAGCATATCAATTACTCAAACATTTGTACCAATCTCTGTAAGTTCTGTGCTTTTGGAAAAGATAAGGAGCATGAACAGGCCTATGAGATGGATCTTGAAACAGTTAAAGCAAAGGTTCGAGACCGGCTGGATGAACCCATCACAGAAATTCATATGGTTGGTGGTATCCATCCTGATCTTCCATTTTCCTATTATACTGATCTGTTGCAGGGAATTAAGGAAGTTCGTCCTGATGTTCATATTCAAGCCTTTACCTGTGTTGAAATTGCCCATCTTGCCGGCCTTGCTGACAAGCCTGTTGGCGAAACACTGGATATTTTAAAAGAAGCAGGGCTTGGTTCAATTCCTGGTGGAGGTGCCGAGGTTTTCGCTCCACGGATTCGTGAACTTACCTGTGAAAAGAAATTACCGGGCAAGGATTGGCTTGAAGTTGCAAAAGTTGCCCATAAACATGGTTTACACAGCAACGCAACCATGCTCTACGGTCATATTGAAACCATGGCAGAGCGTGTAGAACATCTTGACGCATTACGTGTTGCACAGGATGAAACCAATGGCTTTCTTGCCTTTATTCCACTTGCTTTTCATCCCAAAAATACCGAGATGTTTGATATCTCCAAAACCACCGGTATTGATGATCTGAAAAGTATTGCAGTTGCACGGCTTATGTTGGATAACTTTCCTCATATCAAAGCATACTGGGTCATGATTGGTCCTAAAGTTGCTCAGATTGCACTTTCTTTTGGTGCAGATGATATGGATGGAACTGTCAAGGAAGAGGTTATTACTCATATGGCTGGTGCTGAAACAGAACAGGCTATTGGTTCCAAAACGCTTGTAAAATTGATACATGAGGCAGGTCGAATAGCAATAGAACGCGACACACTGTATAAAACTATTCAAATTCACGAATAGGAGATACAGGTGAGATCAATGCAGAAAAAAGAATTTACGGCGATTAGTGATAAAGTTTTATCTGGCGGCAGACTCAGTGATGGTGAATTCCTGCATCTTTATGATGATGCAGATATTCACCAGTTAGGCTTTCTTGCCAACGTAATCAGAGAAAAATTACATCCTGAGAAATTTGTCACTTACGTTATAGACAGGAATATTAATTATACCGATATTTGTGTGTGCGCCTGCAAATTCTGTGCTTTCTTTAAGTCACCGGAAGATAAAGAAGGATATCTTTTAACTAAAGATGAGTTGGCGCAGAAAATTCAGGAGACTCAGGATTTAGGAGGCACTCAAATTTTGCTTCAGGGGGGGCTGCATCCCGATCTTCCCCTGGAGTATTACGAAGATATGCTCCGCTTTATGAAGGAAACAGGTATCCATATCCACGGTTTTTCTCCTCCTGAAATATACCACTTTGCTGAAAACTCAAAATTATCCATTGTTGAAGTTATAAAACGTTTAATGGCTGCAGGGCTGGATTCTATACCAGGAGGAGGCGCTGAAATACTCTCTGATCGGGTTCGTGAATCAACGGCTCCCAGAAAATGTAATGCAGATCAGTGGATTGAGGTTATGGAAGAGGCGCATAAACTTGGCCTTCGAACATCAGCAACCATGATGTTTGGTCACGTCGAAACTGTTCAGGAACGTCTGGAACATCTTCGGCGTCTCCGTGAACTTCAGGATCGAACAAAAGGTTTTACTGCATTTATTCCCTGGCCATTTCAGCCTGACCATACTGCACTTAATGAACTGGCTGATATTGAGAAAACTACAGGATATGGTTATTTGCGAATGCTCGCGTTATCACGTATTTATCTCGATAATATCCAAAATGTCCAAGCATCCTGGGTCACTCAGGGGCCAAAGATTGCTCAACTCTCTCTCTATTTTGGTGCCAATGATTTTGGTTCGACCATGATCGAAGAAAATGTTGTTGCTGCAGCAGGCATTAGTTTCAGGCTCTCAGAAGAAGAAATCAGACGCTTAGTTGTTGATGCAGGGTTTGAACCCAGGCAGCGTTTGATGGATTACACTCTGGTTTCCTGACTTTCTCTAAATTGTTATAAACCGTGTCTCTTCCTTCCAAGCCTCTCCTTCATACTTACCGGGCTCCATGGGTTGTTCCTGTAGTCTCTCCAGCTTTGCCTGATGGTGCCGTCGTAGTAGATAACAAGTCTATTATCGCAGTTGGAGAGTATTCTGATATTTCAAGGCAATATCCGGATATTCCTGTAAGTTTTTGTTCCGGTATTTTAGTTCCTGCTCTCATAAATAGTCATATTCATTTGGAACTCTCAATTTATGGGGTAGTGCATCCGCCAACACAAACCGGCAATATGTGTGATTGGATAAAAGCACTTTTGCAGATTCGTGAAAATGCTGTTTTCTCTCCAGGTGAGATTAGAGCCGCTGCAAAAAAAATGGCCCGGAAACAATATGATTCAGGTATTGGATTAATGCTTGATATTGGGAATATTGATTTAGGGATGTTTCATTCCTGTCCTGTTGAAATACACTCTTTATATGAAATGCTTGGGCCTTCTGAAGATGCAACTCAGGCAGCCATTGCAGCTATTGCAGACCTTCCGGTGGAACTGTCCGTTACAGCACATGCTCCCTATTCCACATCTGCAAAACTCCTGGAATTTATAAAAAACAGATGCCGAAAGCATGGGCAGTTGTTTTCTTTGCATCTTGCAGAAAACCTTGATGAAGGCCTTTTACTTAGTAAAGGGACAGGCTGTTTCGCGCAGTTTTTAAAAGATCGCACAGGTTCTGATTCTCCTTTTCCAATTCCTGGAATTGACAGTAGTACTGTCGTAGGGTACTTACAGCAGTTAGGAATCATCGATTCTAAAACCATTTGTGTGCATTGTGTTCACTTGAGTGATGAAGAAATAAAGATTATTGCGGATTCCGGAGCTCATGTTTGTCTCTGTCCTGGAAGCAATAAATTTCTCTCTGTTGGGACAGTTCGACTACAAACCTTGCTTGATCATGGTATTCTTCCAGCGCTCGGCACTGATTCCATTGCTTCAAATCCAAATATTGATTTGTGGCAGGAAATGGCATTGTTACAGGAAGAACATCCTGGTGTATCATCAGAAAACATTTTTTCCATGGCAACAATTGGTGGAGCCAGAGCAATAGGGCGTGAAATAGAGTATGGAAGTCTCGAAGCAGGAAAAACAGCAAGATTCCTCCATATACAAGGCGTAGAATTTGAAGATGTTGCAAATCCTGAGCAGCTTTTTGAGTGCCTGGTAATGAATGGTCAGCCGGATTCAGTAAAATGGTTGTGAAGGAACAAGAAAATATGATTTTGTGGATAAAACGTATATGAGTAAAGTACGTATCGGAATGGTGAATTTTATTAACACCGCACCGATCTATGAGATCTGGAAGACTCGCAGCCATCCACAGGATTGGCATGTTGTTGAAGCTCCTCCTTCTACCTTAAATAGAATGCTTGCCCAGGGTGAGTTGGATCTTGGTTTTGTCTCATCCCATGAGTATGGAGTGCGCCCCGAGGAGTATCGAATCCTCTCGGATCTTTCCATCAGTGCCAATGGCTCTGTTGGCTCGGTGTTCCTTTTTTCAAAAGTTTCGCCCAATGAGCTAAACGACAAAAGTGTGCTTCTGAGTGGGCAATCAGAGACTTCCATCAGCCTTGTTAAAGTTCTTCTGGAAGAGTTTTTTCATGTACATCCCAAGTATGAAGTCGGGGATGTTAATGGGCCGAAAGCTGCTGATTCCGGAGCTATTTTAGCTATTGGGGATGAGGCGCTGCGATTGTCGGCCAGTGATGAGTTTCCATATAAGTTTGATCTTGCAGAAGTCTGGTGTCAGTACACCGATTTACCATTTGTTTTTGCAGTGTGTGCTGCACGTGAGGAATTTTGCCGCAGGTATCCCGAGACTGTTTCTGCTATCCACCGTGAATTTCTTTTTTGCAAAGAAGAGGGGAGGGGGCAGCTTGAATCTATTTGTGAAACCGTGGCACCTCGTATTCCCATGCACCCTGATGAATGTTATGTGTACTTGAGAGCCATAGAGTATGGGCTTGGAAAACGCAAACAACAGGCATTGGAAACATTCTTTCAATATTTGATTGATCGTAATGATGCTTCACCAAAGTCTGTCCCGTTAAATATTTTTGAAAGCCAACGACAGGAAAATAAATGAAAATTCTTGTGGCAGTTACCGGTGCTTCAGCAATGCTCTATGTACAATCTTTTCTTGAAATGCTTGAAAGGGAAAGTGTAATGGTTCATGGTATTTGTTCGGAAGCTGGAGAAAAAGTTCTGGAACTTGAACAGAGGAAAGATTCAAAAAATCTTCCGGCGGTGACAAGATGGTTTGATTGCAAAGATTTTACAGCAGCCCCTGCTTCAGGTTCAGCCGACTACGATGCCATGGTGGTAATTCCCTGTTCAATGGGAACACTTGCTGCAATTTCAACAGGTATTACATCCAATCTTATCCATCGGGCAGCTGATGTGATGCTTAAAGAAAATAAAAAACTTATTCTTGTCACCAGAGAAACTCCTTTAAATAGAACCCATTTACAAAATATGCTTACTGTCCATGATGCAGGAGCCGTTATTTGTCCTCCGCACCCGGGTTTTTATCTAAAACCAGAAAGCCTGGAAGAGGCCGCAATGACATTTTCATGGCGGCTGGGAGATCAGCTTGGCCTTGAAATGGAAGGGCGTAAGAGATGGGGAGTAATGAACAATGTTTAAAAAGATCTCCATCCTGCTTGAGATGATCAAATTTAAATTGACCATCTTTGCCATGCCTTTTGCTTTTACCGGTGCTTTTTTAGGCGCTCGTGGAGTTCCCGAGTGGCGCAGTTTTCTTTATGTAGTCCTTGCAATGGTCGGAGCACGTACCTGTGCCATGGGATTTAATCGCATTGTGGATGTAAAATTTGACGGAGCTAATCCCCGGACTGCAGACCGCGCTATCCCGTCCGGTGCTGTGAGCAGTCTTGAAGCCTGGGGAATGGTTATTGCTGCAGGTCTTCTGTTCTTTTATGCCACATGGTCTTTAAACACCTTAACTTTGCAGCTTGCTCCCTTTGCCTTAGGGCTTACTCTTTTTTATTCTTTTACTAAACGTTTTACTTCTCTGTGCCATCTTGTATTGGGTGTTGCCCTTGCATTTTCTCCACTTGGCGGTTGGGTAGCGATTCAGGGAAGCCTTATATCATACCCCTGGGCGCTTTCTGCAGGAGTCCTTTTTTGGGTTGCTGGTTTTGATACTGTATATGCCTGTCTTGATGCAGAGTTTGATAAGAAAACAGGACTTCACTCCCTGCCTTCAAGAATTGGACAGCGTAATGCCTTTCGTCTGGCAGCCGGTTTCCATGTGCTGGCATTTATCCTGTTTATCATCACCGGTCTGCAGGCAAACTTAAATATTCTTTATTTTATCGGCGTCTTTATAGCTTCTTGTGCCTTGTTTTATCAGCATTGGATTGTAAATCCTGATGATTTGTCCAGGATTCAGATGTCATTTTTCTCAATGAATGGTTTTATAAGTCTGGCTTTGTTTATTGCCACATGGCTTGCACTTTTTACTGAGAAATTATGAAAAAGTATTTTTTATTTTTATGTGTGCTTTACAACTGGGTACTTTTACCACAGGTCAGTTACGCAGTCTCTTATCCACTCGCTGAAATCGACTCTGAAATTGCAGCGACTCAGCAGGGAAGTGAGAAACTTGTTTATAGCGTATCCTGGGCCGGAGGGGTTAAGATTGGGAATATCTGGATGGAGGTTAACAGGATTGATGAAGCAGGAACACGTTTTGAGCTGGTAGCCCGCGTAAAGGATTCCGGCATCTTCCATTTTTTCTATCCCGTAAATGATAGTTTTGTGACCATAATAGATGGTGAGACACGGCTCCCTATCACCTATAAAGTCGTTCAGGAAGAAGGTAGCAGTTACACGGCTAGACGACATACTGAATATGATCAGGAAAATGGAACTATACGCTATCAAAAGAACGAACAGGAACCAAAATTTTATCAGGTAGACGGTGGCGTTCATAATGAATTCTCCTCTTTTTTTATAACTCGTCTTCTCTACCTGGATCCTGAGCGTCCAGTGCTTGTACCAACTTTCGCTGATGGTAACCGTCATGAAGTGGTGGTGCAGACAGGAAAGCCTGTTCGCATCAATAAAACGGTCAGAGGTGATGTGAATGTCCTTCCTGTAACGCCCATCATTGAGTTTAAGGGACTCTATGATAAGGATGGTGATACTGTGATCTGGCTCACAGATGATGCATGTCGTGTTCCTGTTCGTATCAATTCTAAAATTCTTATCGGATCGCTGACTGCAGAACTTATTTCGTATTCCAATCCTTTTTGTAAGGATCAGTCCATTCACCACAGCAGTGTTCCGGAAGGCTATCAAAAAAGACCAAAACTTGAGTTGGGAGACTGAACAATAAACCTCCTTTTCTGGTGTTGATTATATCTGGAAAGTGTTTATATTTGGTTCGCATGTTATCTGGTTCAAAAACACAAAAATACTAATTCACAAACTCAAATAAAACATATAGGGAGAAAACCGCACCTCTGGTCGGATTTTATAAGGAAGCCGGGCTTCTTATGAGTGTTCCTGCAACTTTAAGTGATGCTGTGATTGATGCTGTTAAAGAGAAACTCAACCTGTAAAATGGTTTCGTTTTTTTTCAATAAAAAAAGTTTGATTTGTGGGGAAAGAGAATTCGACTATTTTCTTTCCCCATTCTTTTTATACGAAGGAGAAAATAAATGAGTGAATCAGTTTTGGAAACCAACTATGAAGGTTTGGAACTTGTGCATCGTGGAAAAGTCCGGGATATGTATGCAATTCCAGGGCATGATGATAAATTGCTGATGGTAGCCACTGATCGTATCTCAGCCTTTGATGTTGTGATTGATGCAATCCCCGGTAAAGGGAAGGTACTTACTCAACTCTCTCTCTTCTGGTTTGATCTGCTTGGTGATGTTGTTCCTAATCACCTGATAACAGCAGATGTAAATGAATATCCAGAAGCCTGTAAACCATACAGTGCTGAACTTGATGGCCGTTCAATGCTTGTTCATAAAACAAAACCCTTAAGTGTTGAATGCATTGTTCGCGGCTATATCTCAGGATCTTTCTGGAAAGCGTATCAGAAAAACACTACTGTCTGCGGGTTTGAATTTCCATCAGATTTGCAGGAGTCCGATAAGCTGCCTGAAGTGATTTTCACTCCTTCAACAAAAGCTGATCTTGGTGAACATGATGAAAATATCTCCGTGAGCACAATGGAAGATCTGCTTGGAAAAGAACAAACCCAAAAAATTTCAGACATAAGTGTGGAGCTTTACAGTCGAGCTGCAGATTACGCGAGATCCAAGGGGATTATCATTGCGGACACCAAGTTTGAACTCGGTATGTTGAATGGTGAGTTGATCCTGATAGATGAGGTTTTAACACCTGATTCTTCCCGTTTTTGGCCACTGGATCAGTATAAGCCAGGAAAAGGTCAACCAAGTTTTGATAAGCAGTTTCTGCGCGATTACTTGGCAACACTTGATTGGGATAAGAATCCTCCGGCACCCAAAGTTCCTCAGGATATAATTGATAAAACAAAAGCACGTTATGAAGAGGCTTTGGTAAAGATTACAAAGGGCTAATACTTAGGGAAGTAAAAAATAACATGGGTCGTATTTCCCGACATATTCACAGATGGTATCAACGAGTCTCTTGAATGGAATGGGTTTAGTAAGGTAAGCGTCCATCCCTGCATTTTTACATTGTTCTTTAAAGTCTGTAGTGACCTGAGCTGTGAGGGGCACAATAGGAATAGGTATAGGAAGAAGGGATAATTCTTTTTTCTTCCGGATTATTTTCGTTGTTTCAATGTCATTCAGCACAGGCATGCGGATATCCATAAGCATAATATCCGCAGGACCTTCATCCATGGCATCAAGAAGTTCCTGGCCATTTGCACAAACAGTTACAGTCCCCCCCCCTGTTCTTCAAGGTAGGCCGATATAATCCGCTGATTGAGGAGTTCATCTTCAGCCAGGAAATGCGAATGCCTTCCAGCACTTTAACCTCAGGGCTTGTTTTCTAGAAGCCCTCTTTCAAAAGCATCAAAATGCTGTT
>DQVD01000190.1 GCA_015661935.1 Desulfocapsa sulfexigens
GGCCTGATCTTTTTAGCAACTCCAGCCAGTAAAAGCATACTTTCAACCGCCGGAAAAATGGCTTGTCCATTGAAAAAATGATCTTTAAACCAGGGTTGAACCGGAATCTGAACAGTTTTACGGACAGTCATTATGGTTGTGTATTGGGAAAACTCTCCCAGAGTTTAATCGTTTTTTCATCAATTTTAACCGGAATACCAGTACTGTTCACTGCGCAATGTTTGGTGAAACCGGTACAGATGATTTCATCGTCTGAGGCACGGGTGATAATATAATCAAACTGCAGTTTGACAAGTTCGATACTTGAAGGGCGGGTATGGATGTGCATGAGATCATCGTAAAAAAGCGGTGTGTGGTAGTTGAGTTCGGTCTTGATAATGGGGTATACATAGCCACTTTCTTCAATCTGTTTATAGGGATATTTTGCTCCGCGCATTAATTCTGCCCGGCCAAACTCAAAATATTTCAAATAGTTGGCGTGGTACACCACCTGGGAACGATCTGTGTCCACATACAGGACACGCATTTTGCTGCGGTGCCAGGTAAGGCCGCTGTTGGTGTCTTTTACATGATCCGGGTGATCAGCCAGAAATTCAGGGATAAATGGTTTTGGTCGCATGGCTTTGTTTTTTTTGGTTATACTCCCCTGAAGACAATACAGCAGTTGGTACCGCCAAATCCAAATGAGTTGGACAGCACATGTTCATACGAATGTTTACGGCTCTGATTCGGAACAACATCGATATCATCAAAAGCTGGATCAGGGATATGGTTTACGGTGGGCAGAACCATTGAATTCCTCATGGCCTCAATGGAGAGTGCTGCTTCAATGGCAGCCGAAGCTCCCAGACTGTGCCCAACCTGTGATTTATTTGCTGTGACAGGAATGGTGCTGATTTTTTTATCGAATACTTCACGAATACATTCAACTTCTGTGGCATCACCGGTTGGTGTTGAGGTGCCATGAGCATTGATGCTTCCAATATCCTGCGTGCTGATTTCTGCATCATCAATGGCATCAAGGATGGCGCGTACAATGGTTTCTTTATTGGGCCGGGTGAAATGTTTGGCATCGGATGTCCAGCCAATCCCAGCAACTTCTGCTTTTTTTGTAAGTCCCAGGGGTTCCATTTTATCTTCCGCTGCAAGGAGTAATACGCCTGCTCCTTCTGAGAGTACAAAACCTTTGCGATCAAGACTAAAGGGGCGGGATGCCAGGGTGGGGTTGTCATAAGCACGATCTTTTGGGCCAACTTTTATGGTGGCCAGCATATTGGAAAATCCCTGGATAATTTCAGGTACAATGCAGGTTTCCACACCACCTGCGAGCACAAAGTCACAATCGCCATCCCGTATCATCCGTGAACCGATGGCAATGGCATGATTACCGGATGCGCAGGCCCCCTGTGGAGAAAAAATGGGACCTGTAAAACCCAGCAGCATTCCAGCTTTTCCAGCAGGAAGATTAGCGCACACATTGGGAAGAAGGTAGGGACTTACTTTAAACGGCCCACGATTAACATAGTTATCCATGGCAATGCGGTATGAATCAGTGCCGTTCAGGGCAGAACCTATCATGCAGGCAGTTCTTGGGCCTGTCTCCCTGGTCATTTCAAGACCTGCGTTCTCAATGGCTTGCCGACACATTTCCATGGTAAGAAAAATATAATCCGCATTCCAGATGGAGTCTTCTTTGGGCGTTACATAGGGTAGCTGCGAAGGATCCCAATCTGGAATCTCACCAACCACATTGGATCTGCTTGTCGTTTCGCAGCGTGTTACATGACAAAATCCAGCCTCACCTCTGCTTGCTGCTGCCCAGGTTTTGTCAAAAGTATTTCCGAGCGGGGTGGCCGCCGCGTATCCGGCTACAAAGACTCGTCTGTTTAATGGTGCTTTCATAAAAAAGTTCTACTTAATCCGTTTAAAAACAGCACAACTGTTACAACCGCCAAAACCAAAAGAATTCTTTAAGACAAACTCCTGATCAAGTTGCCGTTTTATATTTGCAACACAATCAATATCAATTTCAGGATCGGGTTGATAGTTAATAGTTGGAGGAAGTATTCCATCACGCATGCCCTGAAAACCAAAGATTGATTCTACCACACTTGATGCTCCCATGGGATGTCCGATAAGTGACTTGTTTGCTGTAACCGGAGGCGTGTTGCTGCCAAAGAGTGCAGTGACTGCATCGTATTCCACCTTATCGCCAACGCGGGTGGATGCCGCATGAGCATTGATTGCCGCAATGTCAGCAGGAGCAATGTTTGCATCATCTATGGCATTTGCCATACACTGTTTAACGGTTTCAAAATAGGGAGCTACAAAATGGTGTGCATCTGAAGTCATTCCCCATCCGGCAAGCTCGATACTAAAGTCCAATCCATGACTTTTGGCAAATTCAGGTGTGGCCAGAATAACTGCTCCAGCGCCTTCTGATATAACAAAACCACGTCTGTTTTTGGAAAAAGGGCGGCTGGCAAGTTCCGGGGCTTCGTCTTCCTGTCCTGCCTTTGGAATATAGACTCCGTTCATCGTGTAGAAACCTGCAACAATGGGTTCAACGAGCGCAAAATCAACAGCTCCGCAAATAGCAACATCTGCCCGTCCCTGCGCCAGAAACATGGCTCCCATGATCATGGAAGTAAGACCTGTGGCACACGCAGTAACGGGAGTTACAATGGGCCCTTTTGCTCCTGTCTGGATGGCAATTTTGCCACCAACCATGTTGATACAGGAATTAGGATTTGCGTATGGCGGGGGGAGTTTGTTCTCTGCCTGAAGCCGTCTGTCAGCATTTAAAACA
>DQVD01000300.1 GCA_015661935.1 Desulfocapsa sulfexigens
AGATAAGTTCATAGTAACTACTCCATATTTCAGGAAATTATTCCGACACTACTTCCGCCTGATTTCTTTATATTACTGTTTTTTTTAAGCTTAAACAGCTGACATTCAATACCCGATGATGCAAAAACCATTGATGCAGGGTTCTGTTTTGATTTAAAACCCATGGCCCTGCAGCCAAATGGTTGAGCAGGGTCATGGGTCACAAAATAGTGAACACATTTTATACAGCTTGGACGTCCCGGCATTTACTTTGTTTTAAAATTTTGAGAGAATTTCTCATTCGTAATATTGTTTTGACCTGGACTATGTAACCGTTCAACGGCATCGGGATTTAAAGTAACATTTGCACTGTAAACGTTTACCAGTGTCGCATCTTCGTTCGTGTGGGACTGCGTAGCACATAATATGTAGTTATATGTGAGCAGGCTCAAACGGACGAAGATGAGGCGCTGGTGAACGCTTACTAGACTATCACTTTTTTATCATTCCTAAAAGTGACAAATAATGAGCAACCACCGCCAACAGCCATTAAAAAACCAACAAGAAAAAAACCTGTACTTATTGAATACAGATCTCCCACTACTCCAATAAGAGTTGGCATCAATCCACCACCAATAAGAAAAGCCACGGGGAGACACAAAGAAACACCAAGATTACCATATTTTGCAGATCCAAGTTTGGAAAGGACTGCAAATCCTGCCGGAAAAAAACAAACGGCAAGTAGAGGTTGCACTACTACCAGAACAGTTACCCAAATTCCACTATGTACTATTGCCAATGCGGCAGTGATAAGGCCGGTAAAGAGGAGTATAAGAGCCATAACGAGTTGTTTTCCGTACCTGTCCCCAACCCAGCCACCGGCAAGTGGCATCAGGATTGATGCTACCCGCGAAAAAGCAAGCAGACTATTGGCCTTGCCCGGTTCCATACCATGGTCATTGACCAGAAAGAGTGGCGCCATGGCATAAATACCAAGAGTTGAACAGATCGCAAGAGAGAAGAGACCAACAAGCCCCCAGAAAAGTGGCATTCGAAAAAATATTTTTGCCGCTGATAAATCTGGTGCTGTACCCTTTTCCTTACTACCGTGTGAACTAAAACCGTAAATGATTCCGCTTACTATGATAAGTGTTCCAAGAATTGCCAACCCCTGACGCCAGGGGATGAAAACCAGAAAAATATGACAAATCAGAGGTGCAGCAACAAATCCAAGATTTGGAGCAAGCTCATGGATAGACATTCCTCTTGAAAGATAGGCCGGATCAACCAAATGAGAAATAGTTGCAAGGCCGGATGGGAAATATAATCCAGCCCCCAACCCCAAAACAAAAAGCCCAAGTTGCAAAGTGAATAATGTGGAACAAGCACCAAGTGTAAAAAGTGCAAGACCTAATGCAATACTTGACACAACAATGGTTCGTTGATGATTAATTCTTGCTGAGATGAACCCGGAGGACAAAATGGAGAGAAAATAACCAGCGGAAATAAAGAGAAAAAATGATCCGGATTGAGCATGATCTATGCCCATTTCTTTCTCAATTACTGGAAGGAGTGGGGAAAAAATTACACGGGACGTAAAATTAAAGAAAAAAAGGCCCGTGAGAAAAAAAAGTCCTTTAAATGCTGACGAAAGAGGATGTCTGGCCATGCTTTTCAGGAAAGAGTTCTACTAACCCTGTTCAGGAAGAAAGACAGTTCACCGGATAAGTGCCTTATCAGAAAATTTCTTTGAAAAAAACAAGAAATTGTTCTGTAATGCACTAAACCCTTCGTTTCCATACTTCCATCCATAATCTGTCGTATGCTACGGCTGCCGGTGATCCCGGACGTGATACGGCAACGGGTTCACGAGTGGCACCCATTTTTTCAACATCGGCAAGATATGGAATAAGCGTTTTAAAAAATACCTTCTTTTTTCTATAACTTCTCACTGTATCAACATGCATATTTTTTCTTCGTTCAACCATTGAAAAGAAGGCACGCAGTTTCTTTCGTTCAGCTCCTATCTTATCAAAAAGCTTTATCGATTGCGCAAGCGCCCGAATGGAAAGAGTTGTCGGTATAACCGGCATCACCACCTGATCCGCTGCCATAATGAGATTTTCGGAGAGCAGAGTCATATTCGGAGGGCAATCAAAAACCAGCACGTCATAATCATCCTTGAGACTGGCAAAAATCTTTTTTAACTCATTGCCAGCCTCAGGATCAAGTGCAAGGTCAAGGTTCCGAAATGAAAAATGAGCGGGTAAAAGGCTCAGATGCGGATAAGCCGTTCTCTGGATATATTTTTTAAATCTTCCTTTAAGAAATTGTTTTTTATTAAACTGTCCCTTTATGGGAATACGATAATAATAACTTGAAGCCCCCTGGGGGTCTATATCACAGAGCAATGTTCTTTTTCCTCTGTGTGCAGAAGCATACGCAAGGTTTACAGCCGTTGCTGTTTTTCCAACTCCACCTTTACTTGAATACACTGCTATACTGTTCATTGATTAAACCTTCTGTCGGATTATGAACCTACACGAAATAACTTGGACTTTCCAATTCCTAACTGCACCACATCTTCATTTGATTGTACCTCTTCGACCGAAGTTATTTCTTGCCGGGCCCTAAGAGCGGTAATCTGCATTAATCTTCACATAATCAAGGGAAAAATCACAGGTATACACCTCTTCACAGCCAGCTCCGTCTTTTAAATCTATACTTACCGCAATCTTTTTTTCCTTTAATAACCTGGTGGCTGCTTCTTCTGCTTCCTGGCCAACGGCAAGACCATTCCGGACGAGAACAACATCGCCAATAGCAATATCGGCCTGCGTCGGATCAAATCGTACTCCAGAACGCCCCATTGCCGCAAATATCCGCCCCCAATTTGCGTCTTCACCAAAAAAGGCAGTTTTAACAAGGGGTGAGTTGGCAACAGTCCTGGCCATCTGCTCTGCTTCCTCTTCTCCCCGCGCTCCGCAAACCCGGACAGTAATACATTTACTTGCTCCTTCCCCATCGGCTACAATCATTAAAGCAAGTTCCTTTAAAACTCCTTCGAGAGTATCTTGAAACTGTTGTTTATCAAGAGGATTATCTTCGTCAATCCAGGCATTTTCTGCAGTACCATTGGCCATCACCAACACCATATCATTGGTACTGGTATCGCCATCAATGGTTATTCTGTTAAATGTTCTATTCGTTGCATTTGTCAGTGAATCATGCAATTCGGGGAAACTAATCTGGGCATCGGTGATAACAAAAGAGAGCATGGTCGCCATATTAGGCATAATCATCCCTGCACCCTTGGCCATCCCCATAAACTTTACTTCCTGCTCACCAATCATTACAGACTTGCAAACAACTTTTGGCACGGTGTCCGTAGTCATTATGGCATTAGCAACATCGCCAAAATTATCTTCACCCAAGCCCTGAACAAGTTTGTCCATGGAGGCCCGAAATGCCGAAACATTCAACTGTTCACCAATCACACCCGTGGAGGAGAGAAGCACCATTTCATCATCAATTTTAAGACATGAAGACAGCAATGAACTGGTTAATAAAGCTGCATCTGTACCTTCGTCTCCGGTGCATGCATTGGCACTGCCACTATTTACAAGGATCGCCTGAGCACGTCCCTGCTTCAACCGTTCCTGGTCTATCACAACAGGGGCAGCTTTCACCTGATTCTTTGTAAAAACTCCGGCTGTAACCGCAGGGACATCACTATAGATGAGCCCGAGATCCAACCTGTCACTGTAACGAATTCCGGCAGCAACGGCGGATGTTGAAAATCCTTTGATGTTCATTGTAGATATACTCCTGAAAAATAAAATATATTGACACCCAACAATACCACTCACCAGAATAATATTGCCAGTTAAAAATAAGACCTTTTACATTTTCCATCCAGCAGAGTATATTTATATTAATAACAATAAGAAATCCGACTCCGACTTCCCCTCAAACAACATACTCATGAACATAGAACCACTCCACAGGAGCGTACATTTAGGTGCTGTCCTTGTTCCCGTTGCCGACCTTCTGCTTCGCTTAGGCCCCTCCGTCCGTGTAATCATGCGTCTGCGACAATATGGAGTTACGCTTGCCTGGTTGGTTGTTATTCTCATTTTGCCATTTTTAGGTGCTGTTATCTATCTCTTTTTCGGAGGAAACAGAATTGGTGACACCAGGGCCAAACACGCACAGGACTCTCTTACTACCATTTACGCATCTCAAAAAAATATAACCCTGACAACCCCATACTTTGTGCCGGATAAATCAATTCTTACTGCTCTGCAATCGGCTGCTCAACGAACTGTTAATGTACGTATCATTGTCCCTGAAAGAAATGATTCCAAACTTGTTCATTACGCACGTTGGGCAAGATATGAAAGCATGATCAAAAGTGGTGTTTCCATAAAACTTTTCACTGGTGGGCTCTTGCATTCCAAAACCATCACCGTTGATGATGAATTTGCACTCTCTGGGTCAGTAAACATTGATATGCGCAGTTTCTGGCTAAATTTTAAAGCGACGCTTTTTATTTATAAACACAATTTCACAAGAGTTCTGCGTGAAACTCAGGAACGTTACGTGGAAAATTCCAAAAACCTTGAGTTAAAAGATTTTGCCGACCGCTCTTTGATGCAACGATTCTTTGAAAATTCAGCGCTTATAATCAGGCCACTTTTATAAAATAATTCATGAAGATACTTCTTCTTTCTGATATCCATGCAAATTTCCCGGCCCTTGAAGCCTGCCTCAAGGCTTTTTCAGGAGTTACTTTTGATGCAATCTGCAACTGTGGAGATTCACTCGTTTACGGACCTTTTCCAAACCAGACTTTGCACTGGCTTAAAGCCAACAATGCTTATTCCATCATTGGAAATACTGACAAAAAAATCATAAAACTTCTTAAAGGTAAAACTTTTAAAAAACCGAAAAAAGAAGAAAAGCGCGTTATGTACACCTGGACTGCTGAGCAGCTCGACCACCCTGCGAAAAACTATCTATTATCACTGACAAAATCGTTTACGTTTACACTTGCAGATCAGAGCATCGCTCTCTTTCATGGTAGTCCAGCTCATCCCAATGAATTTCTTTTCCCCGATACTTCAAATGTCCGTTTTACAGAATTGGCTGCAACTTATTTATTCAACATTATCGTCACCGGACATTCCCACACTCCCTATCATAAAAAAATCTCAAACACCCATTTTATCAATCCCGGCAGTGTGGGCAGAATGTTTGATGCAAATCCAGCTGCATCCTGTGCCGTGTTAACTATTCACAATAAAACTATTCACGTAAATCACCATCGTATCCCTTATCCTGTTGAACAAACAATACAATCTCTCAAAGAAAACAATTTACCCGAAATATATCAATCAATGTATCGTCTTGGAAAAAAGCTCAATTAATAGTTGATGTTCAATATATTTATTGATACCATCATTACGAAGATCAATCTTTTCAAAGGTATCCAGCACTATGACCCCCCGACAAAAAAAGGCCACCATTGATTATGAGCCACAAGGAAGTACAGCAACAATCCGAAAACTTGTTCACAAGTTAGATAAGGAATTCAAATCTCAGGCGCCTGATGAAAAAAGCAAGAAGATCTTATCCGTTCTTGAGGACAAACATAAAGAAGAGATTGTAAAAGCTGCCCTTCTTAAATATTACAATTCTGAAGAACTGAAACCTTATCAGGCAGAGCTAATCAAGATGCAAAGCCATCTTGAGCGAACCGGGAAAAAAATGATCATCCTTTTCGATGGACGTGATGCCTCTGGAAAAGGCGGTACTATTCGCCGGGTCAGCCGCTACATGAACGAAAAAAGATATCGGGTTGAGGCGCTTGGGAAGCCAACTGAAACTCAGAAAACTGAGCTCCACATGAAACGTTATATTGAACGATTTCCTCATGCAGGTGAGATCGTTATGTTTGACAGGAGCTGGTACAACCGTGCCATGGTAGAACCTGTTATGGGTTTTTGTACTCATGAGCAATACAGACGTTTCCTGAAAAAAGTCACTTCATATGAAGAAAACTTCATCCTTGATGCTGGTCGAACCATCCTCCTGAAACTCTACTTTTCTGTCACCAAAGAAGAACAGGCCAGGCGTTTTGAAAGACGAAAAAATGATCCTTTACGCCAATGGAAATTAAGTGAAGTTGACCTTCAAGCTCAGGAACTCTGGGACGAATTCACCGAAAAGAAAAAAATCCTTCTCCAAAAGACCCATACCACAGCCTCTAAATGGTGGATAATCCGGTCAGATGATAAACATAAGGCACGACGCGAAACCATGAAGCTTATCCTTAATTCAGTCAAATACCGTGGACGCAGCAGGAGCCTTAATTTTAATATCGACCCGGAAACTGTTATTTCGGGTAGTCGCGAATTGAAAATAATGAGAAAACAAAAAAAGCAGTTTGGGGCTCCACTGAGCTAAGGAACGGGGGACGAAATAACTTCCCCATTTACATCGCTGCACATCTCGGCTTCAGGCCATTTTGGCTCAATCTGAATCCTAAAA
>DQVD01000187.1 GCA_015661935.1 Desulfocapsa sulfexigens
AGCAGCAAAAGCTGCAGCAATGTTGCTTTTGACAGGCATTGAAACAAAAAGTGTCGAGATCCCGTTTCCCGACGGTTCCCGGGTGCTATTCCAACTGAATTCCCTGAAAGTAATTGATCATGCAAGGCGCATCGTAAAAGCATCCATAATTAAAGACGCTGGTGATGATCCTGATGTAACGAATGGAGCCATCATAGAGGCCACTGTCTGTTACGGAAGGAATAAGGAATCAGCCGATGAAGTTATTAAGATTTTTGGCGGGAAAGGAGTGGGAACTGTTACAAAAAGGGGACTGGCCATTCCAGTAGGCGAGCCCGCAATCAATCCGGTTCCAGGAAAAATGATCAGGGCAGCAGTGGCTGAAGCTGTTCTTGAAAGTAGTGACAATCCTGCTTCTCAACTTGAGATCACTATCTCTATCCCTGAGGGCGAAATACTTGCAGAAAAAACGCTTAATCATCGGCTGGGGATTGTTGGCGGCTTATCGGTGCTTGGCACAACAGGAATTGTAAGGCCTGTCTCTGCAGACGCCTGGACAGCAACCATTGCCACATCCATGGATGTAGCAAAAGAGGCTGGTATTGACGAGATTATTCTTTCCACCGGCAGAACATCAGAAAAAGCAGTACAGGAGTATCTTGGATTTCCCGAAGAAGCCCAGGTAATGATGGGTGATTATCTCCACTTCTCACTTGTTGAAGCGGCGAAACATACATTCGCCAAAATTCACCTTTCGGCCATGTGGGCCAAGGTTATGAAATGCGGGATGCAGATCCCGCAAACGCATGTACGAAATGGTGCACTTGAGGTGGTTGCTGCTTTAGAGTTTCTTAAAAAGCTTGATTGTAATGCAGAGCTACTTCAAACCCTTGAAGGCTCCAATACAGCCCGGGAGATATATGGACGTTTGCTGGATTGCGGAGAAGAAAGAGTTATTGCAAGAGTTTGTGGAGCAGCAAAAGAATATGCTGAAAACGTTTCCGGCCTTGATGTCACTGTTTATCTTGTTGATGCGACAACAAAAATAGTTTTTCAGACACAAAAGGATTGATGAAGATGGGGACAGTGCTTTATGTGATAGGTTTTGATCCTTCAAATAGTGATCGCTCAATACTCCATCTGGCTCTTGGGACATCCGTTGCAGTTGTTTCTTCAAAACGACTATACAAAGAGCTTCAGAAACATTGCCGGCTTGATTCTTATCCACCTCTTGTTCCGGTTGTCCCCCTGGTAAAATGTATTGATACTGTACGGGATTTTCTTAAAGATGGAGATGTGACGGTTCTTGCTTCGGGGGATCCGTATTTTTTCGGTATTGGCCGTACTCTTACACAAGCTTTTCCAGATCAGAAGATTAGTGCTCATCCTGTACTTTCTTCAATGCAGCTAGCCTTTGCACGTTTTAATATTCCCTGGGATAATGCTGCATTTGTCAGCCTTCATGGTCGTAGTAATGATCATTTGGCTGCAAGGCTTTTGAAATATGAGAAGGTATTTGTGCTCACTGATCCCAAGAACAGTCCCGATATGATTGCAGCAAAATTAATGTATGAATGTGGGGAAAATGTGATTTCAGGTCTTAGAGTACATGTTGCAGAACATCTTGGTTTTGAATCAGAACGAATTGTTTCCGGGAGTATAGCTGAAATTGCATCACAAAAATTTGCTGATCCCAATGTGATGATTTTAATAAATTCCCTGGATAAGCAGAAGATATACCCATGTTTCGGTTTAAAAGAAGGAGAGATTTCCCATAGCAGAGGTCTACTCACTAAAAATGAAGTACGTGCTGCTGCTATTCATGCCCTGCGCCTTCCTAGGCAAGGTGTCCTATGGGATGTGGGAGCGGGGTCCGGATCCGTTGGTTTGGAAGCTGCTCGTCTGTTTCCTGAGCTTCAAGTCTTTGCCATTGAAAAGGAAGAAGAACAATGGCAAAACATTGAGGCTAATAAAAATGAATTTTCCGTATGGAATATGAATCGTATTCGGGGGAGAGCACCGGAATCTTTGCAGCAACTTGCCGAACCAGATAGGGTCTTTATTGGTGGTAGTGGTGGAAATCTAAAAGAAATAATTGAATTTTGTGCGGGACGGCTCTCGTCGAATGGGATAATAGTCGTAAACGCTGTGATCTCAAAAACAGCAAAAATAGCCCCACAGGTTTTGTTTGAACTTGGATTTGAAGTTGAAATCAGCGAGATTGCTGTACAAAGGTACAATTACCCGGAAGAAAACAGAATAGAATTTAATCCAATTAAAATCATTGTTGGAAGAAGATTGAATCAGGAGTCAGCTAATGAGCAGTAAGGAAACGATGGAAACCGCGCCTGTTGCAATCATTGGCGCCGGTCCTGGTGATGTTGAGCTTATAACAGTGAAGGGAAGAAGATTGCTGGATGAAGCTGATTGCATTGTGTACGCTGGCAGCCTTGTTAACAGAAGTTTACTTGATGGCTGTAAGGCGGATATTTATGATTCTCAGGGGATGAATCTCGATGAAATTATAGCTATCCTATCCACTGCCTGGAAAAGCGGAAAGAAGGTGGTTCGTTTGCATACTGGCGACCCTTCCATCTTTGGTGCAATAAAAGAACAGATGCAGGAGCTGGATGCTTTAGGCGTTCCCTATCATGTTGTTCCGGGCGTGAGCTCGGCCTTTGGAGCTGCAGCATCACTTAATGCAGAACTCACCCTTCCTGAAATTTCTCAAACGGTAATTATCACTCGCCAGGAAGGTCGAACTCCAGTACCGGAACTTGAAAAATTACATCTTCTTGCCAGTCATCAGACCACTATGTTAATCTTTTTGTCTGTTTCCATGGTGGAAACAGTAGTCAGGGAATTAATAAGAGGCGGGTATTCCACAGATACTCCTGTTGCAGTGGTTGAAAAGGCAACATGGGAAGACGAGACTATTCTTGTCGGCACACTGGATACCATCGCATCACAAGTTGACGCGGCTGGAATCAGAAAAACTGCACTCATTTGTGTTGGCAAGGTATTTGCCAACACCGAGCTTGAAGCGGTTTCAAAATTGTATGACAGGAGTTTTAGTCATGGCACACGACAAGCCTCAGAAAACTAAGGGATTGCTGGCCGTCTTTACCGGGAATGGAAAAGGAAAGACCACAGCTTCTTTAGGACTTGCGTTCAGGGCACTTGGTCATGGACAGAAAGTTTGTATTATTCAGTTTATAAAAGGAAGTTGGAAGTATGGGGAACTGGAGTCCGCTAAACAGTTTTCACCGCTCCTTGATTTTCATGTTATGGGACGTGGTTTTACCTGGAAATCCGATGATCTGGAACGTGATAAAGAGGTCGCGATCGAGGCCTGGGAATTTGCTAAAAAGGTTATCAGAGAAAACAACTATTCTTTGGTTATTCTTGATGAGCTGACGTATCTTCCCCATTATAAAATGATTGATGAGCGGGAAATTCTGTCAGTACTTGCTGCAAAACCTGAAGAACAGCATGTTGTTGTGACGGGACGTTATGCATCCGATGACCTGATTAAACTTGCTGATCTTGTCACTGAAATGGTGGAAGTGAAACATCCCTATCAATCAGGAGTTAAAGCTCAAAAGGGATTTGAATTTTAGTAAATATTCGGATAGCACCCCAAGCTCGTTCATATTGACCTGCTCACGTATAACTGCATACGCTACGCAGGCCAATAT
>DQVD01000212.1 GCA_015661935.1 Desulfocapsa sulfexigens
ATAAATGGAATTCGTAAACTTCTTGTGGATTTCCTGCCTCCCACCATAAACTCCAGCATCAGCAAAGCAATGGCAGCCCCCAGCGGCCATACAAAGCGTTCCAAAGCGACCTTATGTCTCTTTTCTGCCAATTCTTCTTTTGGGATGAGAGAAAGCTTCTCCTCATAAATAGTCTGCAAACCCTCACCATTGGCACCAAGCGGGACGTACAAACCACCTGTTATTTCAGCTATCTTTGTAAGTGCAGTTTCATCAAGCCGAGAGGTGATAAACTGTCCTTTTTCATCTTTGACAAAGCCAGCCTTCCCATTTTGGTTCTGCGGTATAAGCTCTCCGTCACGGGTTCCCACACCTACAGTATAGATGGTCACTCCATTGTCGGCAGCTGTTTCTGCGGCGTGCAGAGTGTTTCCTTCCAAATTCTCACCATCGGTGATCAACACAAGGATTTTGTGATTGGCCTCATTTGTAAGAATGGATTCAGCCTCAGCAATGGCTTTTGCCAAATCAGTCCCGCCCCGGGGAATAATTGTTGTATTCACTGCCTGTAAAGAACTTTCAAATGCGCTGTAATCAATGGTCATGGGACACATGAGAAAGGCAGATCCGGCAAATGGCATAAGCCCCACCCGGTCACCTTCCAGCTGGCCTACAAAATCCATAATGGCAAATTTTGCACGTTTTAAACGATTAGGACTGACATCTTCTGCCAACATACTTTTTGAAGTATCCACGGCGAATAAGATATCAATGCCTTTGCGTTTTACATCTATCCATTTAAAACCATATTGAGGCCTTGCAAGTGCCACAAAACAGCAGAAAACAGCAGCGACCAGCAATGTTTTTTTCAATAAGCGACGCTGTGGCGAAACCGAAGCACACAAATTTCCAAGAAGATGTGAGGCGGCAAAGCGCTGAAGTTCTGTGTCTCGCCTACGATGCATCTCTTTATAGAAAAGGATTAGCAGGATAATGGTGATACCCCCGCCAAGGAGCCATAAGGGAATCGCGAATGTGATCATGGTAAACGTTTTCTCCCAATCAGGATCTCAGCGCTCAAGAAAAACAACCCGGCAAAAACAAACCAGGGAAACAGCTCCCGATAGTTTTCAAATTTCTTGATGGTTCGGGTGGTGGTCTCCATGGTATTAATCTCGTCGTATACCTTTTCAAGGGATTGGGTGTCCGTTGCCCGAAAATATCGGCCTCC
Organism: Desulfocapsa sulfexigens; assembly: GCA_015661935.1. Classification (GTDB taxonomy): domain Bacteria; phylum Desulfobacterota; class Desulfobulbia; order Desulfobulbales; family Desulfocapsaceae; genus Desulfocapsa; species Desulfocapsa sulfexigens_A. The sequence continues at coordinate 1,211 of DQVD01000212.1, forward strand.
TGTCATTTCAGCGACTTGCCCCAGAGTTTCATCATCAATATCTACCTCAACGCGCATCAGGCGTTGCCGGCCAAATCTGTCGCTCACGGGAATGGGTGCTTCCCCTCGTGTTCCCGCACCGATGGTGTACACCTTTATGCCTAAGGTTTCAGCGGCTTCTGCTGCAACCAAAGGCGGTACTGTGCCTGTATTATTCATTCCATCTGTGAGCAAAATCAGAATTCGCGATTTTGCATCACGATCACGAAGACGATTCAGCCCACTTCCAATAGCTGAACCAATGGCAGTGCCATCTTCGTCAATCATGCCAATGGACAATGTGTCGAGACGCTGCACAAGCCAATCGTGATCAAGGGTGAGCGGACTCACCATATAAGGCCGACCACTGAAAGCGAGCAGGCCGATACGATCGTTGGGGCGTTCATCGATAAAAGTGTGCATTACGGATTTCACAACATCAAGTCTGTTGGCGGCTCTTCCCTTCAGAGTAAAATCCAGGGCTTTCATGGAACCGGACACATCCACTGCCAGCAGAATATCAATGCCACTTGCCTCAATCTCCGTGGTGGTGTTCCCAAGTTGAGGTCTGGCAAAGGCCAGGATAAGCACCCCCAATCCCAGTAAACGCAATGCGGCAAGTATCCGGCCCGGTCCTGTCTTGCGACCTTCTGCCAGGACTGCGGCAATGGATGTGGATGAGAAGACGAGGGCTGGTGCTGCACTGCGCCTGCCCCGGAGGATAGCGAGCAAAGGGAGTAGAGAAAGAAGCCAAAGGAATTCCGGATGAAGAAATCGCATGGTAGTTATTTGCCCTCTTTTGTTAATTCACGGGTGGCTTGTATAAAACTCTGTACCGCCGTTTCCATTTGCTCCATACTCTTTCGATCGGGTCTGCAACGGGCAAATTTTGCCAGATCACACTGGGCCAGACATTCCTCAAGACTCTCGTAATGAGTATCAAAAAGTGCGGTTTTTTGCTGAGGAGACGTTACAAGACTTGCAAAAAATTCCTTAGTTGTCTGTCGGGTTGTCCTGATACGAAAGCGCTGCTCAATATAACGCCGTAAAATATCTGAAACCTTGGCTGCATACTGTGTTGCCTGCTCTGCAGTCATCAGGCTTCGTGCCAACTGCAGATCTGCCAATGCTGTCTCATGGGCAAAGGGAGGAAGAACCTTTTTCTTTCTGAATCGAAAAAACCAGAGAGCCACGGAAAGAAGCAAAAGAAGTACCAAAAAACCCGCAATGAGCAGTGTATAATCCGGTGCTTCCGGTAACAGCAGAGGGGGATGAATATCCCGCAATTGTAACTGTTCAGGATTCATCTGGTTAGTCTCCTTCGTCTATTCCCAAAGAAATTCAAAAGAGGCGGTATATAAGACTCAGCTGTGGAAAGATCAAGAAGATCCACACCGGCTGAACGTATGGTCTTGTGAAGGATTGTTCTTCTTGCTTCAGCGAGTTCTGTGTAACCTCTGCGTACTACAGGGTTCGAAGTATCCAGTTCTACCTGCGCACCACTTTCAGCATCTTCTATGGTAAGCCAGCCAACATCCGGGAGAGAAAACTCACGCGGATCTGAAATAATCATTGCGATCAGATCATGACGGCGATTGCTTATCTGCAACTTGGGTTGCAAGCGGGTAAGGCCTTCTTCAAAGTCTCCGGGAAGGCAGAAATCAGAGATCAAAAAAGTTACACACTTACGTTTGGCCACCCCATTTATAAAATCAAGGGGTACAATCAAATCTGTTTTTCTGCCCTGTGGCTGAAAAAAGAGAATCTCCCGGATAAGCCGCAAAATATGGGATCGCCCTTTTTTGGGCGGGATATATAACTCAACAAAATCAGAGAAGAGAACCAGCCCCACCTTATCATTGTTTCTTACCGCTGAAAAAGCCAGAACCGAGCCGATCTCAGCCATAATCTCCCGTTTGGAACTTGTCGCTGAACCAAAATCTCCCGATCCGGAAATATCAATCATCAGCATGATGGTGAGTTCCCGCTCTTCGGTAAATTTTTTGACATACGGAGTACCGGTACGCGCAGTGACGTTCCAGTCAATGGTTCTGATCTCATCGCCCGGTATATACTCCCGGACTTCATCAAAGTTCATCCCCCGACCTTTGAACACGGAATGATAACTTCCGGCAAGAGTATCGTTGACCAGACGGCTTGTTCGCACCTCGACCTGACGTACTTTCTTCAGGATCTCTTTTGTGATCTGCTCTTCCATATCTCTTTATTATGGAACTGGAACGGTGTCTAAAATTTTGCGGATGATATCCTCGCTTGTAATTGCTTCTGCTTCTGCCTCATAACTAATACGGATACGATGACGCATAACATCCATGGCTGCAGACTTCACATCATCGGGAGTGACATAGCCTCGTCCTGCAAGGAAGGCCAGTGCGCGAGACACCGCCTTTAAATTAATGGTTGCGCGAGGTGAAGCCCCGGTCTCAATATAGTCATGAAGATCAAGCTGAAAGCTCTTTGGATCACGGGTGGCAAAAACAAGCGAAACAATATAATCCTTTATCTTGTCATCCATGTAAATGGAGTCCACCACCTTGCGTGCCCCAAGAATATCATCCGGACCAACAACAGGATTCACCTTTATTCTGGAATCAGTATGGTCAACCCTATCCAGGATCATACGCTCTTGAATTATGGAAGGATAATCCACCACAACTTTAAGCATAAATCTATCCACCTGAGCTTCAGGAAGTGGATAGGTGCCTTCTTGTTCTATAGGGTTTTGGGTGGCAAGCACCAGGAACAATTCTGGCAGACTAAAAGTCTCATCACCTATGGTAACCTGTTTTTCCTGCATGGCTTCAAGCATGGAAGACTGTACCTTGGCAGGAGCCCGGTTTATTTCATCAGCCAGGATAAGAGATGAAAAAATCGGGCCTTGCTTAACCTCAAAAAGTGTATCTTTGGGATTATAAATCTGGGTTCCAATAATATCTGCCGGCAACATATCAGGAGTAAACTGAATACGCTGAAAATCTGTGTGCACAGCCATTGCAAGCGTCTTCACAGCAAGTGTTTTGGCAAGACCGGGAAAACCTTCCAAAAGAATATGACCACCGGTAAGTAATCCAACAAGCAGACGTTCTATAAGATGTTCCTGTCCTATAATGGATTTTGCCATCTCCTGTCGCAACAAACCGACCCATGCAGAACTGGCTGCAACAGAATCATTGATGGCCTGGATGGATGTATAACCCTCCTGCCTTACTGGCTGTGACGGTTGTAAAACAGGGGAAGCGGCTGTTACTAAAGAGTTTTTCTCATTCATAAAGGTTCCTTCTCTTACAAAATTAGGGAATATGTTGCATTACTCCTCTACAATAACAGGGAATCATTACGAGAGGCTTACCGGAACATTACAATGATGTAATGTTCCATTTTTTTTCCTCGCGTTCCTCTGTCAATAATTCTGGACAGGCCAAACCATTAGACACATTATCTCAAAAATGCGACACAGCAACTTGAAACGAGTGTCGATCTGAATAGTCATAATAGCGACAGCGACAGATTGAAAAGTCGGACGTTACCGCAAAAATGGAATAAACAAACTCAAACTCTATTTGCTGACCTCCTCCTTTCAAAATAGTTAGGCGACCTATTTCAATAACAACCAAACAACGCTACGATGATATGAAATATTCGTATTCATACAATTACAGATCTGATTAAAACCAAAGGAGGATTTCATGAAAAAATTTATCAGCATTTATTTCATTATTGTACTTTGTGGCATCGCTGGCTGTTCTCTTGTTTCCGCAACAACCATCATAATTGATGGTGAATTCGACAGAACAACTGAATGGACAGGGTACTTTGCGGAAGAAGATACGCATGCGGACAACTATCTAAATCCAGGTCCTGGCGGCCAGGCTTACGATGTTGAGTATCTCGGATTGTACACCGGTAATAGCTCTATTTACTTTGGGCTGCAAACCGGACACCACCTTGGTACCAAAAGCTCAAATATCTTCCCTGCCGGTGATTTTGCCATTGATGTCGGTGATGATGGAAGCTGGGACTATGCCATTGATTTTGATATATCCGGTCTAATCGCTTCTTATACTCTTGTAGATATGCGAGGAACTGGACTCGTTAGCTATGATTACATTGATGATCCATCAACTCATGCCTGGCGCGACGTAAGATATAGCCAACATAACGCTGCCTCACCTTTTGAAGCTATCTATTCACAAAGTAATGTTCTTAGCACGTTTAGCGGTGCATTTGGAAATAGCTTTGATGCTTTCAACCAGACTTCATACGTTCTCGAAGGCATGTTCAACTTCGATCTGTTAGAGATTGCTCCGGGAGAATCATTTTCACTGCAGTGGACAATGGGATGCGGAAATGATTTTCTTACCACTACAACCACTGCTCCTGTACCAGAGCCCGCAACCATGCTTCTTTTCGGCACGGGCTTGATGGGACTTATGAGTATGCGGCTTCGTAAAATGAAAAAACAGGTTTAATTCATTCCACATGAGCCACGGTGGCAAAGAATAGTTGTTTTCTTTGCCACTCGTAGCATCACCATTATTTCTATAAACCAGTCAAACAGCATTCTCCTCAATAGAGTTTTTTTCATTTTACTGCACCAGGTTCCCCCCCCAGATACTTGCTCTCTAACATAGTCACTATTACGTCCTGTTTTTTTTAATAAAAAAAGCAACTACGCTTTTCAATTTGTTCATAGCGTTAAATCATGCTATATTTAAAAATAGTTGCTGGCTACCTTACCCCTTTCCCTTCTTTTAAATTTTTTTGGTAAAGAACAGTCATGAAGATGACGATTTTATGTAACCGTTCACCAGACGTCAAAATTTGAAGTAAACCTGGCACTGTAGGCGTTTTCCAGTACCTCAGTAAGCGTTTACTGGTGCCTCATTTTCGTCCGTTTGGGACTGCGTAGCATATCAGTTA
>DQVD01000080.1 GCA_015661935.1 Desulfocapsa sulfexigens
AACGCCCCAGACTTTCTGCCAGACTTACTTTTTCTCCAGATAAAGAAGAACATGCATTAAGCACCAGACTTTGTGCTTTGTGAAGTTCAATGGATGGAGCATTATCTTCTTTCATATACTTACTTTAGCCTAAGGAGCGTACACGAAGTAACTTTGATTTTCCGGCTCGTAACTGCACCAATTATTTCTTTCCGAACCCTAAACCCAAAAAATCGTTTTTGCACTTTGAGTACAAAAACGATTTTCACGTCCCTTAGGAACAGGATACAGATAATGAACCTATTCAAATAGTGAGATCATCGCGTACAACTTTTCTCGGCCCGCCATGTCCGGCAGTGACCCAGTCGCGAATGGGGGCAATAACTTCCATCTGTGCAGATCTGTCAAATGAAGCAAGTCTGTCATGGATGGACTGCCAGATACATTCCACATCTTTATGGATTTCGCATGTTCCATCAACAGAACCGCCACATGGGCCATTCATCAAACTTTTTGCACAACGGGCTACGGGGCATAAGCCACCGGTAAGGTGTAGAACACAATCACCACATCCGGCACACTGCTCAGTCCATTCGCCCTGTTCGGCAGAGCCACCCATAAAGGTGGTATTCAGTGCAGGATAAACCAGGGTATCTTTACGAAGATTGGAAATGAAATTTACTCCAACTCCACATGCAGTTGACACAACCGCATCATACTCACCATCCCACTGATCAATCTCGTCAATATATTCACGGTCACACTGACGAACCAGACTAGCAGTGGTAACTTCAATGGACTTGCCAGCTTTCTTCATTCCAAGACGAATGAGTGAAGACAGAATCTCTGCCTCTCTCTCACCACCGGCTGAACAGACAGTAACACATCCGCGACAGGCCAGAACCAGAACCTTTTTACAGTCCTGAACCATCTCTATGATTTCTGCCATTGGTTTTCGTTCTGCAACAATCATTTAATCACTCCAATTTAACTAATAACAAAATTAAAAAGTAAATGTTTAGCAGTGCTTCCTACTCGTTCGTTTGATCCTTAACACCATAGCAAACTATGCACCAAGGGCTAAACGAACGAGCAGGGAGTGCTGATAAATATTTAACTTTAATTTTTAAATGGACTTGGTCCCAACTCACGAATTCGGCTGTCCATTTCTTTACCCTTTGCAACAAACTCAGGATGTAAACCGCGAGGCAGATGATACATCTGAACACGCTCACCTTCCACACCGAGTTCTACCAAAGCGGCACGCACAGCATCAACACGTTTTGCAGCACGCAGACTTCCTTTTACATTATGACAACCATCGGCAGGACAACCAACGACATAAACTCCATCCGAACCATCTTCAAAGGCTTGCAGCAGAGTGAGCATCTGCAGCTTTCCGGTACAGGGAACCCTGACCAGATTAATACTTGCCGGAAAGCCCAGCTGCTCAAGCTCCTTCCCCTCTTCAGCACAACTCTGCTGGGAAGTATAGTGACAACTGAACAAAGTTATAGCAGGATCAAAACTCATCTCTATCCTCTTCTACGTATTCTAAAAAAATAAAAAAAAAGTATCTTATTTGATACCACAGGCGGCAATAAGCCGTTCATCCTGGGATTCATTTAAAATAATGGCATTAGCAGGACATTCTTCCACACAGATACCGCAGGCTCGACACTCTTCCACATCAATGGTGGCTACGCCCATTTTATCAATTTGAGGAATCTCCCAGGGGCAGGTACGAACACAGGTGAGGCAGGCCACACAAAGATCACGTTCAACCTTGGCGGCTTTTCCTTTTTCGATCAGCTCTTCTTCTGTTACATAGCCTTCTTTCAATGCAAGCTTGCTCACCGCACCCATAATATCGGCAAAACTGACATCCTGGGGACAAACAAAAACGCACGACCGGCAGCCAGAACAATACCAGAGCATATCTGAAGTAAGCAGACGCTCCTTCATACCCATACGGATCATATGAATAATTTTTCGTGGATCAAATTCTGGAATAGCCTGAGAGACAGGACATATTCCGCTGCAAGCTCCGCAGGCAAAGCAACTGTTGAGATGTTCGCCACCCGGAAGGGAGGTAACTTCTCGGTTAAACGCTGAATTAAGTGTGGTTAATGACTTTCCCATGATAAATTCTTAACTCGTTTAAAGGTTCCTGTGGTCGCTGATATTTCAGCCAACACGTTTATTGATATGATTCATAAATGAATTTTATAACCTACTTTACGAGGAGTTTTTTGTCAACAAAATGAGACCTCAACACCACCATCTTCCGATGGACTCATATTTTGCTTCCTTTTTCTTGACTTTGCAATGAAGTTACAGAATAGTGACACCATAATTGATGGAATCATAAAATCCTTCCGCGCCTCGCATATGAAGTTTTTTTTAAGACCCCATCTGAAAAAACTACCCCAAACCACCATATCCTATTGAATTTAAATTACATATCAACGTGTTATACCTACTATGAACTCTTCAAATAAAGAAATCATACTTGACAAAGAGAGAATCCAAAAACGTGTCCAGGAACTTGGCAATACAATCACCAAAGATTATCAG
>DQVD01000153.1 GCA_015661935.1 Desulfocapsa sulfexigens
GAATTCCGAGACCGTGTTCGGAAGCGGAGTGAACCCTAAGCTGATGTGTTCTTCCGGTGATAGGTTTAAACTCGATTCGTGTTTTGCCATCTTTTACCAGAAGTTTTTTCCAGTGGGTAATTCCAACTTTTCCGTGAACCGGATCGTAAATCTGATGAGGTCTATTGTCAATATCGAGGCGGAAAGGAAGTTCGATAATACCTTCCTCGCCATCTAACTCGCCATCGAGAATGGCGATATAACGTTTATTTACCTCGCGTTCCTGAAACTGAATAGAGATGTTACGATGTACCTCTTTGGTTCGAGCAATCACCAACAGCCCAGAGGTATCCATATCCAGGCGGTGGACTGATGGCTGTTCGATGCAGCCCGGATACAATGCTTTCACCCGCTCGCTGACACAATCCAGGTTTTCCGGACCACGTCCAGGAACCGAGAGCAGCCCACTGGACTTTACTACCACGACAAATTCTGGTTCTTCATAAATTACCTGCATTGTTTTCATAGAAAAATCACCTTGGTATACTCGAAAAAAGAAAACTCATCCTGGGGAATTTAACTAAAAGACATATGTAATAAACATCTGCTGTTTTGTGTTCATATAAATGTCATGATATCTTCTATATATTGGTAGCCCATGTAAGTTGTTGGGAAAAACTACAACCTATAGATGGATCAATGAAAGAGTCTAAAATTTTGATTACCAATGATGATGGGATCGAATCTCCCGGCTTGAAAGCAGCTGTTGAAGCTGATCTTGCCCTTGGTACACCTTGTCCTAAACTGGTTGGTCTTCCAGCTCCGGGACGCTGCCCTCCACGCTTGCTAACTTCCTTTATGTTCATGATTACAAAGATGTTTGCATGATATTTTAGAATGTGCTTTTTTCATCTTATCATCCTTATTGCTGTCGTTAATACCATATAAGGATGATAATGAGTTTGATTATGTTACAATATCAACAAAAATAAAAATTCCTATACTATTAAATTACTGGAGAACGAATGGCGAGATTGGGTGAAGTTGTCAGTAACTGCACACTGATAACTCACCTCACGTATTTCATATTTTCTGCCTGAGGAAGAGAATGTGCAGTTTTGCACATCAGCAACAGTCACTTACGAATCAGACAGAAGAGCATTGATCGCTTCTCTGTCATACTTGCCACTTGAAGTAAGGGGAATAACAGAAACCACTTTAATGCGCCTGGGCAGGGCGGCAGGTTCAAGCAAACCTGCCAAAACTTTTTTTAGCTGATCAGGATCAGCCTCCTCCCCCCGAATAAGTGCCTCTATCCTGTTGCCACGCCCTGTTTTGTCAACTAAAGGAACCACCACGCATTCTTTTACAGCGGCTTGACTCTGCAACAAATCCCTGACTTCCTCAAGATCAACCCGTACGCCACCCACTTTGGTGACTGCATCTGCTCTTCCGTGTAAAGAAAATGAATTCTCGCCCTCTTTATGTACCCGATCACCTGAAAGGAAAAACCCGTCACTGTTCACAGAAATATCAGGGGACAGAAAAGGCGACTTCACGTAGAGCCTTTCTTCCTGTATCTTATATATAACAGGTTCCAGCGGGCTGAAATTTTCATGTCCAGCTGTTCGATCTCTGGTGGCAAGACCTCCGGTTTCTGTAGAACCGTACACTTCCACTACTCCTACTTTATTGCATGTTGAGAAATCAAGACTGTCTCCAGCGGGAAGCATCCCAGCTGAAGAAAAAGCCATCCGTAAAGATGGCCCGACAGTCCTGCCCTTGAGGACACGATAATGAGCTGGAATACTAACCAAAAGAGTTGCTGACTGCCGCGCCACACATTCCGCAATTTCTGCTGGAAATAAAGGTGTTCCAGCAAAAACAGTTGCCCTGGAAACAAGAGGGATTACCACAGAAAAAAGAAGCCCGTAGATATGATAGGGGCTGACCGTTGATACGATTATATCTTTATCACTGATTTGATAACGGGAAGCCATATAAAGAGCTTCACCAAAGATATTCCCTACTGTTTTTGACCAGATTTTAGGAGCTCCTGTGGAACCACCGGTAAAAATTTGCAGAAGTTCTGTCTCTGCTGCGACATGTTTAATGGGCAGAGGTGCTCCCTTAAAAGAAGCAACACAGGAAATACGTTGTATACTCCGGGACAGTGGCCGTTCAACGTCAACAACAGCTGCAAGGAATCCTGTGGTTTCCTGCATCTGTTCAAGAGCAAGCTTTGAAAAGCTATGGGGCAACACCAGCACCGTGCCGCTGGCAAGGGCCGCAAGAAGGGCCGCCGCAATCACACTTCTTTCTTCTGCGGCAAGACAAACAGGGATATTTTTGTCCATCTCCCTATTTTCATGTGCAAGCTCCGTAAATGCTGCATACAACTGAGCAGCCATTGTATACACATCAGCACGGGTTGCTCTGCTACACGTGAAATCATGTTCAGAATCTTCCTGAGTTTGCAGTATTTGTTGTAAAAATACTTCAACATCTTCCAAATCGAAAAACTCATCCATATCAAACAATATTTCTGCCAAAAGCCTGAGCTGCCATCTCCCGGTCGCGTGGCCGGAAAGTCCCGTCTTCCATCTCCTTGCTCACCACCTGTTTAAATAACTTAAACATCTTCATTTTCTGCGGCTCATCCTTGTAAAAACTGTTCCAGGCAAGATCGAGCAAATCCTGCAATTTTTCAGGACTCATTTGTTCAGGCTGATAAACAACTTTATCTGCAGAAAAATCGTTCCAATCTTTTGAGATGATACGTCCCTGCTTTTCAAGATCTGTATATGCTTTGGTGTGGGGAAAGGGTGTAAGCACAGTAAATTCTGCCAAATCAAGCTCAATATCAAGCAAAAAATCGATCAGTTCTTTAATGTAATCCTCAGTATGACTATCAAGCCCGAGCAAAATGGTTCCTTCAACTCCAATACCATGATCATGGTATCGTTTAATACGCTCGCGAATATAATCTGAGGTATCAAAAACAGCCTGATACACATACCAGGCACCGGCCTGTGCAGCCAGATCAAGGACTTCCGGTTTATCCTCAATGGGATGAGAACACCACTTCTTTTTCAAAGGAATCATTTCCCGAAACAGATCCTTCTCCCACTGGGTGTTCTGGGCCAGTGAATTATCGACAATAAACATACGGTTATTGTCGATTCCTGCCATTTCAGCCACCGCTTTTTCAATGGGACGTGGCCTGAAATCCCGGCCACCAAGATAGGACACAGCACACGGGTAGCAATTAAAGCGACAACCTCTTGAGGCATGCACAAGATCGACCATCTGCAAGCCTTTATAGTTATAGAGTTTTCTGTTCAGGATATCCCGACGGGCAGGCCCAACCAATCCAATATCCGGCCTGTTATCCATATAATCGTA
>DQVD01000161.1 GCA_015661935.1 Desulfocapsa sulfexigens
AGTACCGCAGGCACAGACTCTTCAAGCAAAAGAAGTAGCGATTGACGAGAATCTTGCACCCTTGTTAGAACAGGTCAAAGACACCCTGGCCATGGCCATCGGCCCCATTGCCGGTCCAATCATGAAAGATACCATTGAGATATGGGCACAACAGGGTAATCCTTCCTTCTCCAATCTCTTAACTCTTGCAAAACTGTTATGCGAAGAAATAAATGATGACACCCTGGAAGAAGAATTTATGACAGCAATAAAATGTATCACAAACTAACCCTGTTCAGGAAGAAAGTCAGTCACTGGATAAGTGCCTTATCAGAAAATTTTTTTGAAAAAACAAGAAATTGTTCTGTATGGTACTAATATCTTCATCAGAAAACTAAAAGGGGCTGCTGACAGTTTTGTCAGCAGCCCCTTTTTTGGTTCCTGGCAGCGAGTCGTTTCTCCCCGAAAAAATATCCGGGAAGAGATTGTATAAACTTACTTTTTGGCACAACGTTCCAATAGTTTTGCAGTGCTGATTCGCAAACGATCAATGGCCTTAGCCAAATCACCAATTTCATCTTTACTGCTTATCCCCATACCTTTGTCAAGCTCTCGCCCTAAACTAATCCGGGTTGTTTTCTGCTGAAGCTTAGCAAGAGGCGTAACCACACTACTGCTCAGAAAGAACCAGATCACGCCCATAAGCACAACGATACCACCGGCACCCATGGCAAACAGGTTAGTGGCAGACTTTTTGGCAGCAGCCATGGCTTTGTCGAGCGGAACATACACAATACTGGTGGAAACTATTTCATCTTTATGCCAACCGTATCCTGTTTCTGATCCATAAATCTCAATTTGATCCCTGGGAGCGTCCTCGGGGATACCGTGACAACGCAAACACTTTTCACCCACTGAGATTGATCTGGCAAAATAATAGAATTTCTCACCGCTCTTTTCCATTATTCCTTCCTCATTCTTTTTCTCCTTATTGGCATTGAAGGATTTAATGAGTTTTATCTCTTCAGCATCAGCCTTATTCGGTGGATAGAGAGGATCAAGGGTGGCCTGTTTAAATTTGTAACCGGGAAAACGTTTTTCAAAAATGTCCCACACACCTCGAGTCATCACAAATCCGGACATAATTTCCGGATAAAAACGATCTTCTCCAACAAGCTCCAGCACTATTGGCCTTTGGGAATGTCTGAAATACATCCGCGAAGAATCAATCATATTAAAAACAATTGCACCCTGAGTTTTAGCTTCTGCCATAGCATTCTTAACACTGAAAGTATAGCTGGCATAGGCAAGAGCTATACTTGCTACCAAACTGAGAACTCCGATAACAATTATAAAACGTAGCCTGATACTCATAGTCTCTCCTCTCTCTATTTTCTTTTCCCAAGGAACGGGGACGAAATAACTTCCCCATCTATGCAATCTCAGCCTCAAGCCATCTTTGATTGATCTGAAGAACGAAAAATCCTCACATAGGCTAGCTATGCTGCGGTTTTTAGTTCTTCAGATCAATCGTAACCGTTCACCGAGGCAGCTACAAACGTAACCCAACCCAGACCTGTAAGCGTTTACCAGTGCTCCATATTTGTTCATTTGGGACTTCGAAGCATACTGGTGCTCTTCGAGAAGTCCAGGTAAGCGAGGTACGAGACTCCGAAATGGGCAAAGATGGGGTGCTGGTGAACGCTTACGATCAATCAAATATAACCTAAATCTGGCCTCCTACATGAGGAAGTTATTTCGCCCCCGTTCCTGATCAGGTAAAAGTAATTTGACGGGTTCTTATTACATCTTCATTGGCTTCAATTTCGGTAACAATACTTTCATCAAGTGTTGATTCAAGGTCGATGATATTGTAGCCAACCGTACCATTTGATTCATTTTTAAAACTCACAATATTTACACTGTGATTTCCAAGAACCTTGGTCACGAAGGCAATCATACCCGGTACATCCTTATTAATAACAATCAGCCTTGCGGGTACAGTTGATTCTGGAATTGACTCAATATTAGGAAAATTCACACTATGGGTAATATTACCGTAGCGCAGATAAGCAGACAATTCACCAACTGCCATGCGGGAGCAATTCCCCTCAGATTCAGCAGTCGATGCCCCGAGATGAGGCGTTGTTAAGGTTTTGGGGTGAGCAATAACAGCAGGTGTTGGGAAATCAGAGATAAAGGCCTCCAGATGACCGGAATCTAAGGCAGCAAGAACTGCTTCTTCATTAACAATCGGACCTCTTGCGTAGTTCACAAGAATGGCACCAGGTTTCATCCTGGCGATAAAATCAGCATCAACCATGCCTTTTGTCTTTTCATTTACCGGCAAATGAAGACTGACAATATCTGCCTGAGACAGAGTGTCACGCATGGCACGGGTAACCGTTACTTCTGAAAAAAGATTGTGAATGTTATCAAGACTTGGAAAGGGATCAAACCCATACACCTTCATAAATCGCTGAATTCCGCCATTGGCAAGTCTTACACCAATTTGCCCAAGTCCTATCACGCCAAGGGTTTTCCCGGCTATCTCCACACCACGAAAAGCAGCTTTTCTGCTCTCAACCTCTCCGCTTACCTGATCCGGTGGCACATCTGCAAGAGACTTACAAAAAGCAATACCCTGATAAATATTTCGCAGCCAGATCCCGATCATGGGAAATACAAGATCAACCACTGCATTGGCATTGGCACCGGGAGTATTAAAAACACATATTCCTTTTTCGGTGGCCTTATCCACTGTAATATTATTTACTCCAGCCCCTGCTCTTGCCAGTGCCAGCAGTTCCGGGTAATCATCCACATCCACCTGTGAACTGCGAACCACAATCCCATGGGGATTTTCATCTCCCGGATTTATTGTATATTCATCGCCAAAAAGCTCCAGACCTTCGGGTGCAATGGCATTAATGGTCTTAATACGAAACGACGTCATTCTATCCTCCCTTTAATCAGACGTTTTTTAATGCGTCTTCAAAATATATTATATAGTGATTAATAACTAGGAGGCTGTCCGAGAATAGGCATTTTGTTCAAAATCGAAGAATTTTCTAAAAATAAGCGCAGCCATATGTCTGA
>DQVD01000064.1 GCA_015661935.1 Desulfocapsa sulfexigens
AATAACTACAGTTGGTTTCCATCTGGTATCCACTTCCGGGAATGATTCACACAGAAACTTTGTTTTTCCGATACATAAATATATTTCTTATAAATCTTTAGTGCCTTACAGAAGAATTTCTTGTTTTTTTCAAAGAAATCCTTCTGTAAGGCACTTATCCAGTGAACTGTCTTTCTTCCTGAACAGGGTTATCAGTGCTTTAGCTTCGATCGTTTAAGCCTTGGCGTAATAGTAGGCTATACGGCAGGGCTTAAACGGTTGAAGCTGGAGTGCTGTTGAATAGTTACCAAAAATATGGGCATTTTCTCTTTGAGCAGGGTATACTATTTTATTTTTTATAATTTGTCATTACGTTTGATATATCCAGTTTTTACATACTCTTAGCGAGTAGGGAGTTATATATGGGATTTCGTTGTGGTATCGTTGGCCTTCCAAATGTGGGGAAGTCTACAATTTTTAATGCTTTGACTGCGGCTGGTATTGATGCCGAAAATTATCCATTTTGTACCATTGAACCAAATGTGGGCATTGTTCCGGTTCCGGATAAGCGTTTGGACGTGCTGGCTGAGATGGCTAAAACAAAACGTAAAGTTGCCACCCAGATGGAGTTTGTGGATATTGCCGGCCTTGTTAAAGGAGCGAGCCAGGGAGAAGGGCTTGGGAATCAATTCCTTGGTCATATCAGGCAGGTGGATGCCCTTGTTCATGTGGTTCGTTGTTTTGAGGATGAAAATATTGTTCATGTGGATGGCTCCATTGATCCGGAAAGGGATCGTGACGTGATTACCATGGAGCTGATTCTTGCCGATCTTGACACCGTGGAAAAGCGGCTCAAAAAGGCTCAATCCATGGCTAAATCAGGAGAGAAAACTCTGAAGGCTCAGGCAGTTTTCCTTGAACGTCTCCGTGATGTGCTTGATGGAGGAGCCTGTGCCAGAACGCTTGTGCCTGATGGTGATATGGAAGAGGAGATGATGAAAGAAATGTGCCTCCTCACCGATAAACCTGTTCTTTACGTGGCCAATGTGCTGGAAGAAGATGTGATAAATGGTAATGATCATGTTCGGGTTCTTGAAAAGCTTGCCGCTGAGGATGGTGATGGTGTGGTCATCATTGCCGGATCCATTGAACAGGAGTTGAGTCAGCTTGATGCAGAAGAACAGCAGGAATTCCTTGCTGATATGGGAATGGAAGAACCGGGCCTTAATCGATTGATTGATGGCGGTTACAAACTTCTCGGTCTGATAACCTATTTTACTGTGGGTGAAAAAGAAACTCGTGCCTGGACGATTACCAGGGGTACCCAAGCACCGGGTGCAGCAGGAAAAATTCATTCCGATTTCGAACGTGGCTTTATCCGTGCTGAGACCATAAGCTATGATGATTTTGTTGCCTGTGATGGTGAAAATGGTGCCAAGGAAAAGGGTTTGATGCGCTCTGAAGGTAAGGAGTATGTCGTGGCCGATGGTGATTGTCTGAACTTTCGGTTTAATGTCTGATGGACATGTCTTGAGATGCGCATGCAAGCTCAAATACCGGATATCCCACTTCGCATTGGTGGTAAGCCTTTTTATGGGCAGCATCAGGCGAAAAATCTGCTTAGCCGAAGCCTGTCAACTGGTCACTTAGCTCATGCCTATCTCTTTCGAGGCCCTGAAGGTGTCGGGAAGCAGCTCTTTGCCAGGGGGCTTGCGGCGGTGGTAAATTGCAGCGCGGCAGATGGACTTGTCGCCTGTGGTGAATGTTTGTCGTGTAAAAAACTCATTTCCGGATCGCATCCCGATTTCTTGCTTGTATCGCCTGAGAAGGGAGCAATTAAAATCGCTCAGATCCGAAAATTAATTAAAACACTTTCTTTTGCTCCCTATGAAGCAAAGATGCGGGTCGTCCTCATTGAAGATATACACACCATGCGCCAGGAAGCGGCCAACAGTCTTTTGAAAACCCTTGAGGAACCACCTGAAAATAATCTTCTGATTCTCACTGCAGATTCAGCGGGAAATGTGTTGCAGACGATCATGTCACGGTGTCAAACCATACCTTTTTATGGATTGACTCTGGAAGAAACCACTACAATCCTTTTACAACAGGATGATACACTCGATTCAGATACGGCAATGCTTCTCGCAAGACTGGGGGAGGGAAGCCCGGGGAAAGCTCAGCTTTTTCATCGCAGGAACCTGGTTGATTTCTGGAAAGAGTTAATCGATTTACTTACTGGACCCGTCGGAAGCAGTGATAAAGAGCTTGGGAAAGTACTGTTAATGGCAGAGTCCATGGCTGCTTTGAAAGAAGATCTTCCACACCTCTTTTCTCTGGTTAAACTTTGGATCAGAGATTGTTTGCTGGATTGTTATGGCCAACAGTCAGGCACAGAGGCTGTGAAGACACGGAAAGAGTGGAGTTCTGAACAGTTTTTTGCTAAACTGCAGGCTATTAATCAGGCAGAAAAAGAATTGGGTCGAAACTGTAATCGCACACTTGTCTGTGAGGTGCTTCTTTTTCGGCTGAGAGAATAGAAATTATTATGGCAGAAGAAATTCAACAGGACGCAATCCAGGAACAAGCGGATGAGAATATAAATACAGCTTTGATCTATTTTTACCGGATCAGATTCCGTGCACATGGCCAGGAGTTCACTGCATCTACATCCCTGAATGACCTGAAAAAAAATGAAGTGGTGATGGTACGTGGAGAGTTCGGACTTGAACCAGCCTTTATTATTTGTTCAGCCCCGGCATGCAGAGATTCTGAGGTAGAACGAAAAGCGACTTACGAGATCTCACGTCGGGCAGTCCATGAAGAATGTAACCGCTATGCCAATATTCCCCTTGAAGAAAAAGCTGCTTATGCAACCTGCAAAGGCTTGATTCTTCGCCATGCATTGCAGATGCATCTGGTTCGTGTGGAGCTGTTTTTCAATGGGAGTAAACTGATTTTTTATTTTACTGCGGATAAACGGGTAGATTTCAGAGCGCTGGTAAAAGATCTGGTACAGGAATTCCGGACACGGGTGGAAATGAGACAGGTTGGCGTGCGTCATGAAACCAGGATGATTGGCGGACTTGGAACCTGCGGTCGTGAACTCTGCTGTTCAGGGCATATGAAAAAGTTCGATTCCGTCTCCATCAAGATGGCTAAAGAACAGAACCTTCCTCTTAATCCATCTAAAATATCAGGTGTTTGCAACCGACTACTTTGTTGCCTGACCTATGAGTTCGAAACATATAAGCGGGAACGAAAGGGCATGCCCCGGCCTGGTAAAAAACTCATTATTGATGGTCACTGCTACCGGGTGAGACGTCAGAATCCGTTGCAATCCACCCTTCAGGTGGTGAACGAAGCGGGCGATGTGAGTGTTCTGCAGGCGGAACAATGGTGTAATGCTGAGATTGTAAGGCCGGAAAAGAAAACAGACGGGAAAGAGTGATAGCCTCTTAGAGTCTGTTACTCTTTTTGTAAATGAAAAACATGATTAATTAACCTCAGGATGTAACTGTTTAGCAGTGCTTCAGCTTCGTTCGTTTAGGGTTTGGCGCCATAGGAGTAATACTATGCGACAGGATCTAAACGAACGAAGCTGGGTGCCGATGAAAAGGTACAATTTTAAAGAAATGACGACATACATAACTACCCCTATTTACTATGTGAATGCACAGCCCCATCTTGGCCATGCTTATACCACCATTGTTGCAGATACCTACAGTAGATTTCGGCGTTTATCCGGTGATACCGTAAGGTTTCAGACTGGCACCGATGAGCACGGAGACAAAATAGCAGAAGCTGCTGCTAAAGAAGATTGCACTCCCAAAGAATATGTTGACCGGATCAGTGAAATGTTCAGAACGACCTGGCCGCTGCTTGATATTGAACCTGATAACTTTATCCGTACAACGGATACAGATCATGTGGCAACAGTGCAGGCCATCCTGCAGCGGGTGTACGACAAGGGCGATATCTATTTTGATAAATATACGGGATTATATTGTACCGGCTGTGAACGTTTTTTGACTGAAAAAGAGCTTGTGGACGGAAAATGCTCGGATCACAAAACTGTACCTGATGAGATTACAGAAGAAAACTATTTCTTTCGCATGTCACGGTATCAGAAGGATCTAATCGATCATATCAATGCTAATCCTGGTTTTATAACTCCGGAACGGTATAAAAATGAAGTCCTTTCCTTTTTAAGTGAACCATTGGAAGATCTCTGTATTTCACGGCCTACCTCTCGTCTCACCTGGGGGATTCCACTGCCTTTTGATGAAAACTTTGTCACCTATGTCTGGTTTGATGCGCTCATTAATTATCTGACAGGACTGGGGTATCCGGATGGTGACCAGTTTGAGAGCTATTGGGATGTGGCCGAGCATGTGATTGCCAAAGATATTTTAAAACCACACGCCATCTACTGGCCCACCATGATCTTGTCCATGGGACTTCCTCTGTACAAAAAACTTCATGTTCATGGGTATTGGAATGTGGATGAAACCAAGATGTCCAAAAGCATAGGAAACGTAATACGGCCTGCCGAACTCATTGAAGAATATGGTGTGGATTCCATCCGCTATTTTTGTCTTCGTGAGATGTCTTTTGGGCTTGATGCGTCCTTTAGCTCTGATGCGATTGTTGCCAGAAAAAATTCGGATCTTGCCAATGACCTGGGTAATTTGTATAGCCGTACAACCGCAATGCTGTTTAAATACACAGATGGTGTGATACCTGCGCCTGTGAGTGTTGACGATGATAGCGTTCTTTCGGATCTTGCTGAAACAGTTCTGGCCACGTATCAGGAAAGCATGAATGATTTTCAGTTTCATCGTGGTCTCCAGGCTGTGTGGGAACTGATCAGTCAGGCCAATAAATATATTGTGACCAATGAACCGTGGGCACTTGTTAAAGATGCGGAGCGGCTTGGGCGCCTTCATACGGTATTGTATAATCTTACTGAAACCCTGCGCCTGCTTACACTTCTTTTACAACCTGTAATACCTGGAATATGCAAAAAAATGGCGAAAGGACTTGGCCTTGCAGAAAAGAGTCCATTGGTTACTGATCTTGCGAATAATGGCGGCTGGGGAATGCTTGAGGCGGGAACCGGTTTACAAAAAATTGATGCTCTTTTTCCGAGGATGGATATAAAAAAGAAGCAACAGCCTGCAAAACAGGAATCAAAGAAGAAAAATAAAGAGAAAAAAAATAAGAAGAAGCAAGCATCTGAAAGTATTGAGGGGATCATCACTTTTGATCAGTTCCGGAAGGTGGAATTGAGAGTGGCCGAAATTGTTGCTGCTGAACCTGTTAAAAAGTCTGATCGTTTATTGAAACTTACCGTGAAGGCTCCGGAAGAACGGGTAATTGTTGCTGGGATTGCCGAGTATTATCAACCGGAAGATCTCCCTGGTATGTTGGTGTTGATTGTGGCTAACCTTAAACCTGTCAAACTGATGGGAGTAGAGTCACAGGGAATGGTGCTGGCTGCAAAGGTGGATGAGGATGGGGGCTCTCGTCTGGTTCTTTCCTCTGTGATCGCGCCGGTTCCGCCTGGATCTTCTGTTTCTTAGGGTTTGTATAATAATAATGGGGTATTACAATGTTTGTTGTGAGTAATTTTATAATGGCCATAGCGCAGTTAATTGACTTTTTACTTACGGCCTATATGTGGGTCATCATTGGTCGGGCAATTATTTCCTGGGTCAATGCAGATCCCTATAATCCAATTGTTCGTTTTTTGTATAATGTAACCGAACCATTGCTTAGCCGTATCAGGCGCCTGGTTCCAATGAGTGCGGGAGGAATTGATTTCTCCCCCATGATTTTAATTATGGTGATTATGTTTCTTCAGAGCTTTCTTGTACCAACATTAAAACAGATGGCAATGGGAATGAACTAAGCAGTTGCATCATTAAAAGGTGAATTTGTTATGGCTCTTACTCCGCAATTAATCAAAGATCAGGAATTTGAACAAAAATTCAGAGGATGTGATCCACTGGAGGTTAGGGATTATCTTGAGGTTGTCGCCAATGAATTCTTCGAGTTGCAGGAGCAGTGCGCAGAGCAATTGGAAGAACTGGAAACCCTGCGCGATGCCAAAGAAAAGTCGGAAAAATATACAGGTTCCCTCGAAACTGATATGGAGTTTACCAGGAAAGTCTCCGATGAATTACAGGATAGCTGTACTCAAAAGGAAGAGAAGATCAAAGAGCTTACAAAGGAAGTAGAAGAATTGCAACTTCGCGTTGCCGATATGGAGCAGGAAGATACTAACCATGATGAAGAAATCAGTACCATGGAAGCCATGATTGCAGAGGTTGAGGAGTTACTCAAGGAATCGGAAAAAGAAAAAAATGTTCTAAATAGTAAAATTGAAATTCTTAAGGAACAAAATGAGGAATTAAGGAAGGATGAGGTTGATTTCAAATCCACTCTGGCCTCCGCCCAACGATTTGCGGAGGAGCTTAAGGAGAAGAGCAGGATAGAAGCTGAAGAGATGATTGCTGAGGCCCATGCCAAGATTGAAAAAATTCGTGATGATGCCAGGGAGGAACTTGAGCGTTTGCCTCGTGAGATAGAAATACTCCTGAAGAAAAAGGGTGAAGTAAGAGCGGCTTTGAAAGCAACGCTTGAGGGATATCTTGAGACCATAGACGTTTTTTATCCAGATGATGGCGTGACTTCAGGAAAACAAGCTGTGACAGAAGCATCAGAAACAGGGGGAGGCGGTGAGCTTTTTCAATCAATAGAAATTAATGAAGATGGTTCTTTAAGCCCTGAAGATGTCGCAAAGCTGAATGATGGCTCCGGGCAAATACCTCTTTTAACAGGGCTTGATGAAAAGGTTCTTGACTCTCTTTTAAAAGGTGATGACGGGAAAGTAATAGATGATGACTATGATTTAAAGGATGTGTTCACTCTGGAAAACAAAGAGGAGGAAAAGTAATCGGTAGCAGTTATGCCTTTTCTTTCTCCGTATAAGGATGGGCGAATTCTTATACGAATATACGTTCAACCGCGTGCCTCCCGTAATGCATTTATTGGAATTCATGATGATGCCGTAAAGCTTGCCATTACTGCCCCTCCTGTGGATGGTAAAGCAAATGCGGCTGTTGTTAAATATCTTGCTTCATTTTTTCGTATAAAGAAAAAGGATCTGGAAATTATAAGTGGTTTGCAGTCCCGCAGAAAAAGCCTTCTTGTTACCGGATTGAGTGAAGAGGAAATAAGGGCGCGAATGCAGGAAGTTTCCAGGTGAATTCATAAAGATTGTGTAACAATTCACTGGTGCCATCGAGCATTTACGACCGAAAAAGTACAAGTTATTTCTTTCCGAACCCTGTTGACAAGGAGATGTGCATGAAGAAGTACGTAATTGGAAACTGGAAGAGCAACAAGAACCGGGACTCTGCTCAAAAATGGTTTTCTGAAT
>DQVD01000214.1 GCA_015661935.1 Desulfocapsa sulfexigens
AACTTCCGATAAAATAACAAACCAGCTAACCGCCTTAAATCAAAGTGTTTCACCATCCGTAATTGTTTTTGCAGGATAAACACTTTCATCCGTGTGCGAATTAATTATACAATTACGGCCAATAATTACTTCAGAAGGAATAATTGCTTCCTTACCCACAAGGCTTATCCCGGTATAAAGATGTTTGGGATGTGAAACATTGGGAGTACCATGGTTCATACCGGATCCCACCAGGGAATGATCTAAAATTTGTGCTCGTTTATCACAGATACACAGATCCACCGTGCTATTTTTTCCAACAATACAATCTGCAAAAAGGATGGAATCCTGGATTACAGCCCCCTCCTCGACAATCACGCCAGGAGCTAAAACAGAGTTTCGCACTGTTCCTTTTATCACGCAGCCTGCAGAAATCATTGATGAGCTGACACTGGCATCACTTCCAAAGCGTGCAGGCGGGCGGTCTGCCGGCCTTCCGTCTGCCTCGATGTTTGTTCGGATTCCCCATTCAGATGGTGATATGTCACTGTCACGACGGATCACATCCATGTTAGCCTGCCAGTAGGATTGGATGGTTCCGACATCACGCCAATATCCATAGAATGGATAGGCAAAGACGTTATCATTATCAATGGCCCTTGGCAGGATATGCATGCCAAAATCCACTTCCTCCCTATCTCTGTTGAGAGAATCGAGGAGATACTTATAATCAAAAACGTAAATTCCCATGGAGGCCAGGTTGGTTTTGGGATGTTCCGGTTTTTCCTCCCAATCTATGATACGATTATCATCGTCGATAATCCCTGCTCCAAACTGATGAATCTCGTTCATGGGAACCACCATCATTCCGATGGTCACATCGGCTTTTTTAAAGCGATGGAACGCAAGCATCGCATCAAAATCCATGTTATAAATATGATCACCGGACAAAAGAATCACTTCATCAGCAGGATTTTTCTCTAGAAAATCAATATTCTGACGAACTGCGTCCGCCGTACCTTTATACCAATCGGAATCTTCAAATCCTGTATGAGGAGGTAAAATCTTCACCCCCCTGCTGCGACCGGTAAAATCCCAAGCCTCCCCCATGCCAAGGTGACGCATAAGCGAGAGCGGTTTGTACTGAGTTAAAACTCCAACTTTAGTAAGCCCGGAATTCATCACATTGCTGAGACTGAAATCAATAATGCGGTATATCCCGGCAAAAGGAACAGCCGGTTTTGCACGACTCTGTACCAGAATATTTAAACGACTGCCAACCCCACCGGCAAGAAGCAGAACAAGGGCTTCTTTTTTTGCCCTCATTTCAGCACCTCCCCGGGTTTTACTTCCTGCGGCCATTGTTCCATATGGAGATTTGGATAGATCGTTGCCCCTTCTCCAATATGAACCCCATCGGGTATACTGCTATTCCAGCCAATGACCGTGATCTTTCCTGCATCCTCGCCAATTTCAGGACCAATGGAAATTCCGTGTCCAAAGACAGAATCTACATCTGTAACAACCTTATTCAACTTACAATCTTCACCAATGTGGTTATTAAAAAAGAGCACCGAATTTTCAACAACTGTTCCCTTCCCCACATGCACCCCAGGAAACAAGACAGAGTTTTTAACCGTTCCTTCTACCACACAACCATTATAAACCAGACTGTTAGTGACTTTAGCATCCTCGAACAGTAATGCAGGTTGCGCATCTCTTATCCCACGATGCTCCATATTGGTACGTACCCCCCAAGCCTCCATATCAATTGGCGGATTTTCATCCAACAGATCCATATTCGACTGCCAGTACTCCTCAATTGTCCCTGTATATCCCCAATAGCCTTTATACTTGTAACCGTAGATTTTCTTTCCCTGTTTCATCAGCTGAGGAATAATATCTCTACCGAACTCGAAGGAATCTGATACCTGATTCTCATGCAGAGCCTTATACAAAATTTCCGGTTTGAAAAGTAGCACGGTAAGTGAGGCCCAGTCTGCTTCGGGATTTTCTGGTTTTTCCCAATACTCTCTTACCCTTCCACCTAAGTCTCCATCCTCATTATCAATATCAGCAATGCCAAAACGATGTGCCTTTACTTTGTCCACCTGCACAAAACCAATGGTCAGATCAGCATCTTTTTGATGATGGTAGGCGATAATATCCTGATAATCCATTTTGTAGATATGATCACCTGACAGAATCAGAATCTCTTCAGGAGTGTGATATCGTACAAAATCAAGATTTTTATAGACAGCATCGGCAGTACCACGATACCAATCTGTATGCTCAAGGCTATCGCTATTATCTTTAAAGGGTGGAAGGATGGAAACACCACGATCGCGGCCAATCATATCCCAGGCTGCTCCTGTGCCAATATGATTAATCAGGGAATAACTTCGATATTGAGAAAGAATAGCAATCTGTTCTATACCGGAGTGGAGCAGATTACTGAGAGGAAAATCAATCACCCTGGCAAAGCCACCAAAAGGAACAGCAGATTTCGGGCGATAATAGGTTAGGACGTTCAGTTCATCGACACGACTTCCGGCAAGAATCATTGCAAGTGTTGAAGGCTTCAGCATCAGTCACCTTTTAAAAATTAAGTTTGTTATATCCCTCTATTTGTAACAGACCCGGAACTGTAAGCTTTTATCTCTATTTCATATGTCTGGTTGCCAACCGTTTTAATGTATTCGTGACAAACGTTTTGTCCCCAAGTGACAGGTTTTTCAAGGGAACTTCTGCTCTGGCTGCTTCTTTGTGGCCACCGGCAGATCCAACTTCACCAAAAATTTGCATCGCAAGTTTTCCTGCATTTTTACGATATCCATCACAACGAAAAATCACGACCAGCTTTTCCCCGTGAAGTCCGGAAACAAGCACCCAATCTATCTTGTCAACATGATTCAAAAAATCAGCGATATTAACAAGAATATCAGGGTTTCTTACCTTACCGACATGGGTATAAAACCGTCCTTTGGAAAAAGTCAGATTTTGTAATGCAATATTAAAATATTTGAGCTCGGAACGCCGCATGTCGGCAAGCTCAAATTTCTTTACAAGGTTTCGGTTGGCAATATTAAAAAGGTAGCGAAAAGAAATACCATCTGCCAGGAGAGCCTGTTGAGAAAAATCCTGCGTGTCTACCTTGATTGCATAAAATAAAGCCGTGGCCAATGCAACAGATGGCTTCATATTGGCGGCTCGTAAATACTCCACCAGCATGGTTGAGCAGGCTCCATACTCAGGTCGAATATCTACAAAAGAGGATGAATAGTCACCGTTGGCAATGGGATGGTGGTCAATGATGGCATCAAATTCGATTTTTTCAAAGACGGGCAGGTGAGTTGGCTGAGAATCAACAATTATTTTTTTGGTGAACTCCTGAACCTTCACATTGCCAAGACGTTCCAGCGGAATTTTAAGCCGTTCAACCATTGAAACATTATTTAAACGACGAATCTCATTGGGATGAGCTATTAACACCTGCTTTACGCGGTAGCGAAGCAAACGTTTAATCGCTAAAGCACAGGCCAGGGCATCGGGATCGGCGTTTATACAGACAAGAACTCTATCCTCCTTCTCAAAAATATCCCAAAAACCATTTAAACGGTCACGGGCACTTTTCCAGCCCCCCTTATAACAATTCTTTCGAAGCCTACGCTTATCTTGTGTTTTCTTTGCCATGTAAAGCGCTGTTACAAGCTATTCTGAACAATTGGATAGAATAAAATGTAAGCAGTTCCTTTCATTATTGTTATCCGGAATGCGCCCTATGTTGGCAGAAATCGGATAAAATATTCAGAATACTGTAAGTATTCCACATCAAAATCAGGAAACGATAACCAAAAGTATAGCACAACATTTTATATAATTGCAAGTCTGCAGAGTGGTAACGAAAGTTAGAGTCTCTCAGTCTTAAAGAATGGGACAGATGGAAAAAGTGATGGATCCGTGTGCGGAATGAAGCGTGCCCCTGAAAAACGAATCATAAATTCCTGATTCACATTCAGTTCAAGATAGGTGATACTGGAGACAATTTTTTCACAATCTTTTCGTGCCGTGTCATCAAGCAGCACTTTTTCTGCCCCACGGAGCGAACTGTTTCCAATCGCCCGATATACAGAAAGGGGGAGGTCGGGAAGCATACCAAGTGTCATTGCATGCTGCGGATTGATATGACGCCCAAAAGCTCCGGCCACCGTGATTTCTTCAAGCTCGGAGAATTCAAGCCCGACCTGATTAATAAGCGTGGTGAGAATGGCGTACATGGCAGCCTTCGATCGTATCATGGCATCAAGGTCTATCTGTTCCAGCACAACCTCATCAAAGTCACCTGTGGCGTTGATACCAGTCAGCACAAAACAAAAATCACCATCACGCTTCACGAGATGCTCTTTCATAAATGCGGCTCTTGCCACATCTTTTTCAACAGCCGGGTCTCTGAATTTCCCTCGAATATCTATCATCCTGGTAAGATATAGTGCAGCAACCAGATCAATAAGACCGGAGCCACAAATTCCGACAGGTGCAACATCGCCAATTGTTCGATACTCCAGTTCGTACTTTTCCGGATGAATAGATACATACTCTATGGCACCAGGCCCTGCCCGCATCCCCATACGTGCGACTCCTCCTTCAAGAGCAGGACCTGCGGCCCCGGCACACGCTATCATCCATTCACTGTTGCCAAGCACCACCTCTGCATTGGTACCCACATCAATGAGCATTCGAGTTTTGGAAGATTGCGCCATTCCTGAAGCAAGAATTCCAGAGATCAAATCACCACCGAAGTAGCTGCCAACCGATGGCAAAATCCATACTGGCGCCATGGGGTGAATAGCAAGTTTTAATTGATTTCCATTGAGTATTGGAGCCCGATTAAACAGTGGTATATAGGGTTCCCGACAGATATGAAAAGGATCAAGACCAAGAAAAAGATGGGTCATGGTGGTATTCCCTGACACGGAAAGAGCACGAATACTATCTGTTTTTAAACCTGCACGTACAGCCAAAGTTTCTGCAAGCTCATTAATGGCAGAAATAACCACGTGCTGCAGTTCATCAAGCCCGGGATCCTGAAAATCAGCTGCCAGTATCTTCTGCTGACGCCGCTTTGCTGTTGCATGATGGATACGACTCAGGATGTCTGCACCAAAATTGATTTGAGCATTCTCAAGATTTCCCTCAGACAGTATGTCGCCATTTTGAAGATTGAGAAGAGTTGCTTCAAGGTGTGTTGTCCCAAGATCCAGTGCCATCCCGGCTATGATGCCTGGTTTATCAGCCGAAAAGCCCACCACCACCCAATTGGATTCGAGATTATTCAACAGAGCATATCCAGCAAACCCTGCCGCCCGAAACTCTCGCGCAACAGTGGTCATACACTCATAAGAAACAGCAAGAGGACGATCGTCGCCAAGGCTTGTAACAAGTGCCCGCTGTAATCTATCGAGATCTGCTGTGTTATCATGTAAACCAGGCTCTGTGGCCG
>DQVD01000031.1 GCA_015661935.1 Desulfocapsa sulfexigens
CAGCCGGAAGAAAAAGAACCACCCCTCAGCCTTGAAGGAGCTATTGATCACTGGAATCACAGGGAAGATGAAGACTACTACAGCCAACCAGGTAAACTCTTTCAGCTCATGACACAAGAGCAGCAGCACGCATTGTTTGACAATACAGCCAGAGCCATGGGGGATGCTCCTAAGGAAATAAAAATGCGCCATATCGGAAATTGTATGAAGGCTGCCCCTGCATATGGCAAAGGAGTAGCAGAAGCACTCGGTATTTCAATGAACTAGCTGACGTAACAGAAATAGTAACATTCTTAAGTAATGGTCGTCAATTTGGTACAATTACTCAAATACACTTTAAAAGTATAAGAGGTAAAACATCATGGCATCATTGAAAAACAGTCAGACTGAAAAAAACATTCTCACTGCATTTTGCGGAGAATCACAGGCACGTGACCGCTACACCTACTTTGCATCCAAGGCAAAGAAAGAAGGCTATGTTCAGATCTCCCACATCTTTACAGAGACTGCCGATCAGGAAAAAGAACATGCGAAGCGTTTATTTAAGCTCCTCGAAGGGGGAGAGGTAGAGATATCCGGTTCTTTTCCAGAGGCGTTGTAGGCACAACAGTTGAAAACCTGGATGAAGCAGCAAATGGCGAAAATCACGAACACACAATCATGTACCCTGAGTTTGCAGTCAAAGCCGTGAGGAAGGTTTTCAGGAAATAGCAATTATCTTTGAGGCCATTGCAGTTGCCGAGAAACAGCATGAAAAACGTTACCGGGATTTAATGGCCAATATTCAAAATAAAAAAGTCTTTCAGCGCGATGAAGAAGTAACATGGAGATGTCGCAATTGTGGATATCTGCACCAGGGAACTGATGCTCCGGAAGAGTGTCCGGCCTGTGATCATGCCAAAGCACATTTCGAACTGCTTGGCGAAAACTGGTAAGAGTTTAAATATAAAACAGAGCGAGGTGTAGCGTATGAAGAAGTGGAAATGTTCAGTCTGCAATTATATTCACGAGGGTGACGAACCGCCGGCAAAATGCCCTGTCTGTGGAGCGGACAAAGATAAATTTATTGAAGTTAATGAGAGCAGCACTCAACCCGAGAACAGTGTGGATGTGGAAGCCCCGATGGAGAATCCACCTACTCTGATTGAAAAAATTACTGCTCTTGTCCTGGTTAAGCATCTGCACCCTATCAGTGTGCATGGCCCAAACGGAATTATCCCGATGGTGGTTATTTTTCTTGTTCTTGCTGTATTGCTTCAATTACAAGATTTTGGGAGTGCGGCCTATCTCAGTATGATCTTTGTCTTACTGAGTATGCCTCCAGTATTGCTTACCGGGTACCTTACCTGGCAAAAGAAATATCAGGGGGCAAGAACGTCTGTGTTTAAAATGAAAATAGCTGCAAGTTGTGTTGCTACTGTTATCCTTTTTGGCCTTATTATCTGGAAAACAGTACAGCCGGATGTGCTCAGTAACGTTTCCTTAGATCGATTTATTTTCCTTTTCTGGTCAGTGGTCATGCTTGCTGCCATTGGAATGGCCGGACACCTTGGCGGACAATTAGTTTTTGCCAATAAAAAATAAATATATTTTTCAAGATGATAGAACTGTCATCCATACGATTAATCCAAAGTAGGAGGTATCTATGCCAGAAGAAACAGCCGTAGGATGTGCCAGGCCCACGGGAGGACCGGTTGGAGAAGAATCGGACAACAAATCAACAGATGAAAAACAAACAAGGAAGGAGGTAGAGTCCATGATTAAAGTCGGTCAGAAAGCCCCGGATTTTGCAGCTCCAGGGTATCAGAAGGGAGAATTTATTAATATCAAGCTTTCGAATTATCTGGGGAAGTGGGTGTTACTCTGTTTTTATCCGGGTGATTTTACCTTTGTCTGAGCTACGGAAATTTCAGCGGTCGCTGAAAAATATCCTGAACTCCAGAAACTGGGTACAGAAGTTCTCTCCATGTCCATTGATTCTATGTTTACCCACAAGATGTGGGACGATGACGAGCTGAG
Source organism: Desulfocapsa sulfexigens (assembly GCA_015661935.1). Lineage (GTDB taxonomy): Bacteria > Desulfobacterota > Desulfobulbia > Desulfobulbales > Desulfocapsaceae > Desulfocapsa > Desulfocapsa sulfexigens_A. The sequence continues at coordinate 2,020 of DQVD01000031.1, forward strand.
CAAAATGGTGGATGGTGGTGTCCCATTCCCTATGCTCTCTGATGCCGGCGGTAAAGTTGGCACAGTATATGGTGTGTATGACGAAGATAACGGAGTTGAGGCGCGTGGTCGTTTTATTATTGATCCCGACGGAATTGTCCAAGGCTATGAAGTCTTGACCCCACCGGTTGGACGTAACATAAACGAAACTTTCCGCCAGTTGCAAGCATTTCAGCTGGTACGTGAAACTAAAGGTGGTGAGGCTACACCTTCTGGATGGCGCTCTGGTAAGGCTACTCTTAAACCGGGGATTGACCTGGTGGGTAAAGTATGGAAAGAGTGGAAAGTCGAACAAGCCTTTGATTGAGGACATGATGCCCTGCGGGCACATTCAGAAGACAGAAAGCAAAGGACAGAAGCCAGGATAGTTAGCAGCCTGTGGCTGAAACAACTACAGTCAGTTTTCATCTGGTATCCACTTTCGGGAATGATTCACACAGAAACTTTGTTTTTCCGCTACATTAAAGATAATCCTGCCGAGCATACGGGCTGGAGATTTAATTTCCAGCTCGTGTTTCTGTCGGCTGTTTTCTAAATAAGTTGACTTGTCCCGTTTAGGCTTCAACCTGCCATCAACCATAATCTCACTCATCGATATAATTAGAAATCTGGAAAGCATGTAAGCTCATCAAGGCAATAATTATTTTGCCAGACTTTACGACATATCGTAATTGTGCTTCTGGCAAAGGTGAGTATCCAATATAATAATATCGATGAATATATTCATTCCAAAGCTTAGACGGTTGTAGCCGTTCACCAGACATCAAAATTTACCGTAAACCTGGTACTATAGGCGTTTTCCAGTACCTCAGTAAGCGTTTACCGGTGCCTCATTTTCGTCCGTTTGGGACTGCGTAGCATATGCAGTTATATGTGAGCAGGCGCAAACGGAC
>DQVD01000260.1 GCA_015661935.1 Desulfocapsa sulfexigens
GCAGCATGATTCAAGATAATAGCTCCAGTCAACTTGATCCTTCACGCTGGGGTAATTGTCCGCTATGCGGAAAAGAGGTGATCAAGGGTAAGAAAGCCTACGGCTGCTCTGACTGGAAGGAGGGTTGTCCATTTGTTTTACAAGCAGATTGTAGAGGGAACGTAATCACTGCCAAACAGATTCAGATTCTCTTACAACAACATATCCTGCCACATCCTGTTCGTATCGATGATGAGCTGCGTATACTCATCCTTTCCACTCAAGGTTTTCCCATGGATCTGCGTCTCCCTTCTGCTGATCGTCAGAAACATGAGACCAAGACGAATCGTCATTAGCCATCCTAGATTCCATAACTCCTGAGGCAAAGTAGCAAAAGAGTATAACTTACTGCTGAAAAACTGGTTGCCAGCATTACAATTGTCCCAGCCAGATCCCCATCAGCCCCCATCTGAGACGCCATAATATAAGTGGCAACAGCTGTTGGGGCACCTGCCATAAGCAAACCAATGGCAAAATCCAGCCCTGAAACATTTAACAACAGCATCAAGGCACCAGTAATCAATGGCAGAAAAAGCAGTTTCATCGCAGTGGCAAGCGCTGCTTTTCCAATATCACCTTTCAATTTTGCCAGCGAAAAACTGCCCCCAATGGAAATGAGTGCAAGGGGCAAAGTCATTCCTGTTGCAATGCTAAGAGTTCGATCAAGAATTATTGGCATGGGCAGTTTAAAATAACTCCAGGATAGCCCGGCAAGGGATGCCAGAATCAGCGGATTAGTGATAAGCTGTGTGATGATCTCTCTCGAATTGGTTTGCTGTAGCTGTGGCAGTAACAAGGCAAAAATCGCAAAGATATTCAACACAGGCACCAGAAACCCGAGCAAAATGCCAGCTCTGGTCAAGCCAATATCACCATAAGCGTTAAAAACAATAGCCAAACCAATATATGCCAGATTTCCTCTGAATGATCCCTGGCAAAAAGAACCATGAACCGGTGCAGGAAAGGAGCGCCATTTCCCATACAAATAGCTGACAGCAAAACAACAGGCAACACCTGCACTCGTTGCCAGCACCAGATGGAAGTTAAAACTGGTGGAAAAATCAGCACCTGCTATTTTATAAATAAGTAATAGGGGCAAACAAACATAATAGACCAGCTTATTAACTTCGGAAAAGAAATCTCCACTCACCAGCCCCAACCTGCGAATCGCGTAGCCAAGTCCAATAATAAGAAATACTGGAAGAACAATTTCGATAACATTTATCATGATGGTATTTCTACTTGAGAGTTCATGCTTCTGCCATCATTTAAAATGGCCAATTTACATTCTGTTAATCAGTTGCATCATCACTCATAATAAGTATAGTTGCGTGGATATGAAATAATAATCAAAGATAGCAAAAACAATGGCATCATACAGGTGGTGCTGATTTAACAATCTTTTCAGGTATCCAACACATGGCAGGTTTAATTAATTATTGGCAAACGTTAAGCGCAATAAGCCAATCCGCTTTTGCAGTGCTGGCAGCATTAATACTCTATTGGTTTTTTCGTATTGTTATTCTTTCAAAGATTGAGAGGGCAGTTGAGGCAACTTCTAATGATCTTGATGATCGTATGGTACAATTCGTAAAACAGTTTCTCTGGATTGTTGCCATTTTATCCACTGTTGCTTTTGTACTTAAGATTAATTCCATAAAGATTTCCCCCTTGCTTGCCGGAGCAGGGATTTTTGGAGTATCAATCGGCTTTGCTGCCAAAGAAACCATAGCAGATATTCTCGCAGGTATTTTCCTCATCACAGACCGCCCTATTCGGGTTAATGATCGGGTAAAAATTGAACAGATAGGCAGACATTGGGGTGGATGGGGCGATGTTGAAGATATTGGATTACGTCGCACCCGTATTCGCAATACTGACGGAGTGAGCGTGAATTATCCTAATTCTTTGCTTGCCAATTCAGTGATAACAAATTTTTCCTATAGTGATTCCCCGGTGAGAGTGCGAATCCGCTTACAAGTCGATTACAGTGCTGATCTTGAACTGAGCCAAAAACTGATAATAGAAGCGATTGAATCCTGTGACAAAATCATTCCCGGGTCAGCCCAGGTGGTAGTTCGTTCACTATGGGATGATAGAGGAGGGCACCAGCTGGCGGGGGTTCTGCTTGAAGGGCGCTATCATATTAATAACGTACGAAGAAGAACATCAATTCGTTCAACAGTACTTACTGAAGTGCTTAAAATATTCCAGAAAAACAATATCCCTCTTGCTATCCCCGGGGTGAGAATTGAATCTGGTGTCAAATAATGCATTTCGCTTAGCCACGTGGAAAATTGGTCGATGAATCGGAGAGTTGCCCTTTGTTTCCCGCTGAACTAGAGGACAAGAGAGAAAGCAGGCTATTCTTAAAGTACTCTTTGGGGCATCAAAAAGAGTAGTTTAAGGCCAATAACAGCCTGTTTTAAACAGCCATCTTTCGTTAATTCGGTTCGTTAGCTTGGCCTACCTCCTTAAGCTCTTGCTTGTGCCACCTTCTCAGATTGTAGCAAATAGAAGAGACACATCCTATCACGTTGGTTAAGATGATTGCAGGACATTGTTGGCTCCTGTTCTTTGAAGTTGTGGTAAACCTCAAAATACCAGAATAACCAGCAATGTCTTATCCAGTCTTCAGATGGTTTATTGGGATGTTGAATTCACCCGTCGCAATCACAAAAGGTAATTGGGGTCAAGTCTCATCTTGGCATGAAGGGGCGTTTGATGCATAATGGCTCTCATGAGCCGACCATTACACATAGAGTATCCTGGAGGATGGTATCATCTTATGAACCGCGCCCGCAGGGGAGATGAGATATTTGATGAACGTAAA
>DQVD01000288.1 GCA_015661935.1 Desulfocapsa sulfexigens
ATATGAATTATTGCTTAGCGTTCTTGTGTCTCACCTGCAGGAATAATGAGGGAAGTCTTAAAAAGAGTTCCCCTTCCCTCCTCCTTCTCCTCGTCCCCGTTATCGTTACTGTCTACAAAGCGAAGAGTGATGGAAATAAGTTCAGGCAGTTTCATATTGCCATCTTTATTAATCTTTTCATCCCATTCTGTTACATCCATTCCATCACTATTCCGGTAGTCAAAGGCAACTTCCAGCAAATTTGTGCAGAGGAGAAGCTGCTTGCTGTTGCTGTTTTTTTCGTCTGAATCCGTGAATGCAGGGTTTTCTGAGCGAAAGAGTTGAAGGGTCTTTGTCTCAGGATCTTCCCTTACCTGGTAACTGATAATTGTATAGCCCGTGAGTTTCTGTTTTGGATGCAGGCGGACAGCGGCGCTTGAAGTGAACTCAAGGCTGTCTGCCCGGTGGTCGCCAATTGTATCGGTGCGACCTGAAAAGATCATTTCTTCAGCGGGATAAAAGGATTCGAGGTCTTCCTGGATCCGTTCCATGGCAACTTTTGCCATGGAGTACGTTGCTGATTGTGAGCTGGTGCTGTCAATGATGCGAAAGCTGGCGTTAAAGGATGAATAGGCAAGGCTGATAACAATGGCAAAGATGAAAATTGCCATCAGGATCTCAAGAAGAGTGAAACCCTGTTGTTTTCCCGGGGTCATTCTTTGATTTTCCTGTAGGTATCAAGTTGATAACTGTAAATGTCATCTCCCCAGGTGACGATCATGCTGAGATGTATGATTTGGCCCTCAATCAGTTGCAGGAGTTCTGAGCTGCCAAAGAACGTCTCTTCTGTCTGCAGTTGCCATGAGAATCCAGGGAAATCTTCCCCAAAATCTCCTTCAGCGGAGAAAATTTCATCGCCGGACAGAATTTCGGCAAGCTGCATTCGAGCAAGGAGTGGGGCATGGGTGTTAAAACGGGTCTCGGTGGCCAGAGCAACACTTGCAGATTGAGAACCAAACAGGCTGGTTAAGGCAATGCCAAGGATGGCGACCGCAATCATGACTTCAAGGAGAGTAAACCCTCTTTGTTGAGCAGGTGGAGTTCTTGTAGAAGAAGTCATGAGTAACAGGCACATTCAGTCAAAATTGACCGATCCGTCGGTGGTTTTAATGTTGAGGAGAAAAGGGGAAATTTGCAGGCTGATACTTTTATTATTATTGTCTGTAAGACGGATGATGGTCTTGTCCATATATCCCTGTTTTGAGACCCAAAGACCATCTTTCATGGGATCCTGTTCACTGCCTCCGTTTGCCTGTTTGATCTCATCAATCCTGATTCCGGAGGGGAGGGTGACGAAATGATGATTTGCAGTTGTTTCTTCAGCGTTTTCATCTGTTTTATCAGCTTTCTGATACCAGATCTTTTGCTCAGAAGAGTCAAAAAAGATAAGCTGTGCTTCATGATCTCTGATCGCCTTACTGCGGCTGCTGGTTATAAGAGAAATAACTTTTCTTGAGCCGGCGGCAAGCTGATCGCTCACTATGGAAGTTCGGAGACTGGGCACACTCATGGCCAGACTGATGGAGATCAGTAAGCTGACGATGAGCAGTTCCAGGAGAGTAAATCCCTGATCAGCTGCCGGGTGAGCTGGGAGCCTGTTCTGCAAATGATTATTCTGTTTCCCAGTTGTTTACATCTGCGTCATCGCCCTCTCCACCAGACTCGCCGTCTGCCCCATAGGAGATAATGTCAAAGTCGGAATGGCTGCCAGGGCTAAGGTAAATATAGTCGTTTTGCCATGGATCTTTTGGAATTTTTCCTTTTTTCATATACCCGCCTTCACGCCACTTGCGAGGCAGTTTTCCTGTGGAGGGTGCCTCAACAAGAGCTTGTAGTCCCTGCTCTGTGCTGGGGTAGGTACCGTTGTCCAGCCTGTAGGACTCGAGGGCTGTTTCCATGCCACTTATCTGGGCTTTAGCCATGGTACGTTTGGCTTCTTCAGGGTGACCCATAATTCTAGGTCCAACATATCCTGCCAGGATACCGATGATGACCAGTACGACGAGCAGTTCGATAAGGGTAAATCCTTTGGAGTTTAGTGCCTTACTTCTGAAAGGCTGCAATAAAAAATAAGATTTTCGAGAAGTGCTTTGAAAATAATGAGTTGCCCCTGCCACCAAGGCACTTATCCAGCTCGGCAGGGTTAATAATATATTGTGCGATACTTTTAAGTTTCGTTGTTTCATAATTGAAAGCCTGAGGTAAAATATTAAATTGTACATTAGTGCCTTACAGAACAATTTCTTATTTTTTTAAAATGAAATTTTCTGATAAGGCACTAATCCAGTGCACTGCCTATCTTCCTGAACAGGGTTAGATAATGATCATTTTTCTGTATTGTGACAAGTTCATGTTGTAGAAAAATCTCAGATGGCCTAGTAAAAAAAACTTCATATCATCTGATTCATTTCAAAAATGGGCAGCAAAATTGAAAGCACAACAAATCCAACAGCAGCACCCATGGCCGCAATCATAACAGGTTCAATCAGTGATGTCATTCCCAGGATTGCTGTTTCTACTTCTCTCTCGTAGGTCGTTGATATTTTTTCAAGCATGGCTTCAAGTTGACCACTCTGTTCACCGATGCTGATCATCTGAATAAATATAGGCGGAAACCAGACAGAAGATTCAAGGGAACTGCTCATGCTCTTTCCTTTCTGGATCTGTTCCATTGCATCTTCGAGAACTTCCTGTATCAGACTATTATTGACGATGGAGCTTACAATCTGCAGGGAGGTGATAAGAGGAACTCCGCTGTTAAGAAGACTGCCAAGAGTCGAGGCGAAACGGGAAAGAACAATTTGTCTGGTGAGCGATCCGATTCCGGGAAGAGTTAGTTTAAGCCTGTCCCAGAACCGTCTTCCTGTTTCCCCGGCCAGAAAGAGGCGAATAAGGAAAATTATAAGAATAAGAATGCCACCTTCCAGCCACCAGTATTGGCGTAGATTATCACTTGCCATGATAAGCAGTCGTGTGGGAAGAGGCAGGGCACGTTCCATGTCTGTGAAGACCTGGGTGATATTGGGTACGATATAGGCAATAAGGAAAAAAAGAATTCCGGTACCGATGACACCCATGAAGATTGGATAGACAAGGGCAGCTTTTAATTTTCCCTGCAGCGCTCTCTGTTTTTCACCAAAATCGGCGAGTCGTTCGAGCACAATATCAAGTGATCCGGAAGCCTCACCTGAACGAACCATATTGATATAAATATTTGAAAAAAGCCTTGGATGTTTTGCCAAAGAATTAGTCAGAGTGCTGCCTTCATTTACGGAGTCTCGTATTTGCGCCAGCACACGTTTAAGTGCTGGTGTCGTACTCTGGTCAATGAGTGAGGCAAGGGCGTTAATAAGAGGAATCCCGGCGCCCAGGAGTGTGGCCAGTTGTCTGGTGAAAACATGTACCTCATCGGATTTAACACGGTCAAACAGAAATCCGCCAAAGAATCGTTTTTTGTCTGACCCTTTCTTGCTGAGGCTTTCCCGTATGCTCACCGGATATTTTCCAGCTGTTCTTAGTTTACTGCGCGCACTGCTTTCACTTTCTGCATCGATGAGTCCCTTGCAGGATTTCCCTTTTTGGTTCAGAGCTTTGTATTCAAATACTGGCATAGTTAGTTGTTCGTTAACAGTTCATCATTAAAAGGTGCGATTCGTTGCAGAATATGAAAACCACTATCCGTTTGGACATAATGCCCTGCGGGCACATTGAGAAGACAGAATAATTTCTTTTTCGGTTTGAGGTATGATCAGTTCACCGGCAATTGGATGATAAGGAGTTGAATCTTTGTGTGCTTTTTATGAATATAGTATTATCAAAAAATAAAAACATCATAACCTTGGATGCTTAGAGTACTTTAATATAAACGAGAACAGTTTGAATTGCTAAATATTTTACTTTATATAGTTCTCTGAGAGCCTGGTGAACAGAACATTATTATTTTTATTACAGATTTGGAGACACATCTCAAAAAGAAATATTGCATAGTATTTGAACTGAAAAAAAGAAAAAACCTTGTTCATTTCCAACGTATAATAGTA